>NZ_FMMP01000014.1 GCF_900095725.1 Cellulosilyticum sp. I15G10I2 | reverse complement strand
CACGCGTTACTCACCCGTCCGCCACTAACTAAGAGAGCAAGCTCTCTTAGTCCGTTCGACTTGCATGTGTTAAGCACGCCGCCAGCGTTCATCCTGAGCCAGGATCAAACTCTCATATAAAAGTTTGCCCTACAACTGTTACGTTGTATTTGACTTAATTACTTGTACTTTTAAAGAACATTACTATTCTTTAAGCACTTGATTCGAACTTGCAATGAAACTTAGTATAAGTTTCTATGTGAAGCTCTATGAACTTTGTATAAAGTTCTATTGAATCGACTGGTTTTATGGTTACTATTTTATTTTCAAAGTTCAAACTTTTTTAACCCTTTGAGCTAAATTGGCGGAGAAGGAGGGATTCGAACCCTCGCGCCGCTACTAACGACCTACTCCCTTTCCAGGGGAGCCCCTTCGACCACTTGGGTACTTCTCCTTAGTGCTTCTCCACTTTTTTAAGCTTTCTCAGATTAAAAAACGGAGAGAGTGGGATTCGAACCCACGGAACGCTCTCACGTTCGCCGGTTTTCAAGACCGGTGCCTTAAACCAACTCGACCATCTCTCCACACTATAATATTAGTTAGCTTGCGCCGACCTAATATATTTTATACTACACTTTTCAGCTTGTCAATAACTTTTTTCTATTTAAGAAGCAAGTTTTTGTTGCCCGCCGTAGTGCTTATTTAATATACCATAGCATTTGTCATAGGTCAACACTTTTTTTCAGTTTTTTTAAATTTCCTACATTCTTTATGTTTTTGTAGTTTAATCACTTATCATCATCTAAATTCATTTAAAATAGCTTCTGCAATAATGAGATCTTCTGCTGTTGTCACCTTTATATTTGTATATTCTCCTTGTGTAATATACACCTCTTTTCCAAGTGCTTCTACAATCATACTATCATCTGTTACTTGTAAATGATTAGCCTTAGCATGTTGATAAGCCTTCATTAATAACTCAAAAGAAAAAATTTGCGGTGTCTGTACAGCCCACAGAGTATCTCTGTTAGGTGTTTGCTCTACTTGATGCGTTTTTGTATCACATATTTTGATTGTATCTTTTACAGGAACAGCTACAATGCTGGCTCCAGTTTCCTTTGCCTTTTTAAGGCAATTAAGTATTACTTTTTTTGAAATAAAAGGACGGGCTCCATCATGAATCATAACATAGTTTGTATCTCTATCTACTTTAAGTAATCCATTATATACAGAATCCTGTCTTTCACTGCCTCCTGCTGCTATCTTTTTAACTTTATTGAGATCATAGCGTATAACTATATTTTCCTGCACATAGTCTATATCTTCTTCCGCTACGACCAGAATTATCTCATTTATAAACTCACAATTTTCAAATGCTTCTATAGTATGTGCTAAAATTTCCTTTTCTTTTAATAAAATATATTGTTTCTTTATGGCTAGTCCCATGCGTTTACCGCTTCCACCAGCCACTATAACTACCGATACCTTATCCATGTATTTTTCCCCTTATACCTTGTAAATTTATGCACTTATAAACTTGTTCTAATAGTTTATCATTATTTATACACAATTAACAGATTGATTTGCTAAAAGTATATCCAAATCTTTCTAATTATGATAATGTAGAATAAGCTCTAAGTATGTTTTAGAGTAATTTGCACATATTTATACTATACATTTTTATTTAAGGAGAACGAATATATGACAAAAAATAAGTACGGACTTTTTACTTGCATCGCCATGATTGTTGGGGTAGTTATCGGATCAGGCATATTCTTTAAAAGTGATAATATTTTAGTCGCTACTGGAGGCAGCATTGTCTTAGGTGTCTTAGTCTTTTGTATTGCCGCCATTAGTATTATTTTTGGAAGTCTAACAATCGCAGAGCTTGCTGCTCGCAATGACAAAGCAGGCGGCATTATTACCTATGCTGAAGATTGTTATAATCCTTCAGTTGCCTGTGCTTTTGGATGGTTTCATACCTTTTTATACTATCCTACGCTTACAGCTGTTATCTCTTGGGTAGCTGGCATCTATATTTGTATTCTTTTTAATATAGAAGGAACTCTAGAAATGCAGACGTTGATAGGACTTGGAGTTCTTGGTGTTCTTTATATAACTAACTTAGTTTCATCAAGACTTGGCGGGTACTTTCAAAACGCGTCTACTATTATAAAACTTATCCCTCTTATTCTCATAGGCATCTTAGGATTAGTGTTTGGAAATCCTAGCAGTTTATCACAAGGTGATGTTTCTAATATGAGTTCTACAGGATGGATCGCTGCAATTATTCCTATTATTTTTGCATTTGATGGCTGGATTGTTGCTACTTCTATTTCCCACGAGGTTAAGGATGCGAAAAAAAATATTCCTCTTGCACTTATTTTTTCCCCTTTACTTATTCTAGTAATCTATATTTTATATTTTGTGGGGATAAGCGTATTAATAGGTACAGATAATTTAATGAGCATGGGTGATGCGCACGTTGACCTTGCGGCAAATCAACTTTTTGGTTCTTTTGGTGCTAAACTTATTTTAGTGTTTGTTGTTATTTCTGTCATGGGTACTGTCAATGGTCTTATTATGGGACTGACTCGCATGCCCTATGCCCTTGCTATAAGAAATATGTTTCCTTATTCTAGTAAAGTTAGTACGGTAAATAAGCAGCTTGGCATTCCAGTTGTATCATCTCTCGTGACCTTAGCTATTGTTTTATTTTGGTTTATAGTACATTATGTAACTCAAAAAAATAATCTACTTCCTAACTCTGATATATCAGAAATATCTATTACACTAAACTATGTAGGTTATGTTATTCTATACATTCAGGTATTTAGATACGGCCTTTCTGGCGAAATAAAAGGTTTTTGGCGCAGTAAAGCAAATCCTGTATTTGCTACACTAGGTTCTCTTATTATACTCATAGTAGGTATGAGAAGCTCACTATTCTGGCTATATGCCCTTTTATGTGGCTTAGTTGTTTTAGCAGCTTTCGCCTTTTGGAAAAGAACAAACAAGTAGTTTCTTAATTATATTCGATAAACGAACTGCCCCCTGTCTATGTGAGATGGGGCAGTTCATTTTTTTAGATGTTTTTCTTCTAAATATTTCCCAAACTTACTTTGCTTAGATACTTTCTTGCTGCATCCTCTGCTTGTTTCATAAAGACTAGATCAGTAGGAGGATTTTCAAGTTTATATCTAGGAAAATATCTCGAAAGATGCAAAGGTATTTCATAACTCACACTGTTTAAAAACTTTGCGATTTCTCCTACTTCTTCTAACGTGTCGTTTTCTCCGCTTACCAATAATGTTGTGACTTCAACATGACAAGCTTTTGCAGCTATCTCAATAGTTTTTAGAACTGGATTTAAACTTCCCCCACAAAGACGTTTATAATATTTAGCATTGAAACTTTTTAAATCAATATTCATGGCGTCTACATAAGGAAGAAGTTTTTTTAACGGCGCTTCACTTATATAGCCATTACTTACAATGACTACAGCTTTACTTGGATCTGTTTCTTTTAAAAGCTTTGCACAATCATAAACATATTCATACCAGATACTTGGCTCATTGTAAGTAAAAGCAATACCTGTATTTTCTTTAGTTGTAATTATTGTCTCTACTAAGTTTTCTTTAGGCACAAAATCACTTTTGGCTTTATATTGAGAAACGCTATAGTTCTGACAAAAATCGCAAGTGAAGTTGCACCCAAAGCTTCCTACAGATAAAATCTGAGTTCCTGATCTAAAATAATGGAGCGGCTTTTTTTCTATAGGATCTAAAGAGATAGAAGTGATCTCTCCATAATTAATAGTAAAAAGTTGATCGTTTTCATGAGTTCTTACCCTGCACTTTCCAAACTGTCCTTTTTCAATGATACAATGATGAGGACATAAGTAACAGTGTATTTTATCTTTACGTTTTTCATAAAATAATGCCTCTGTTTTCATCTTAGTTATCCTCTAGTTACTCCTCTTTATGACGTATCACTTGGAATCTTTGCAACATATATTCCTCATAAGGCTTTATCCCTGCTTTCTCTAAAGCAATCTCTAATTGTTTTTCTACCGTATTAACCCCTTCTAAATTTGGAAGCAGCACCCCTGTTTTACCACGGCTTCGTACAATAACACCGTATTCCCTAGCGTTTAGCTCTTCTTTAGAACAATTCTCCGGTTCTGTTAAAACATCCACTGAAAAACCAATCTCTAAAAGTTCCTCTTTTTCTACTTGATTAAACCTAGGATCATGCACCCCTGCTTGTATGGCATTGCGCCTAATCTCTTCTGCAATATTTTCCGTTGTTGGAAATATAGTTCCGATGCACCCACGCAGTTCCCCATGCTTTTTTAGAGATACAAAAACCCCTCTCTTCATACTTTTCATTTCATCTGTGATATAATTTGGAAGCTTCTCTTGAACTTTATCTAAGTTTAAATAAGATGTAAGACTTTCTCTGGCGAGTCTTACATAAGGATCCCTTTGATTTTGCTTTTTTTCATAATTTCCGTTTTTCACTGCTTCTAACTCTCTGAGCTTAGAAGCATCTTCTGCCACAACATTCATCTTCATCACACCATAACCTACGCCAAAAGTTCCCTCGTAACTTAAAAGTTCTCCCTGAAATCTTCTTCCTTCAAGAGTTCCTAATAAAATGGCTATAGAGCGCCTGCCGCACTCTCCGGCATTGCATATGAGCTCCTTATCCATGCCAAAAACCCCCATTACATTTCCCTCTTGTAAATGGCGAACAAATTCTGTATCAAACTTCTCACCAAAAGGGCTGTATTCATAGGGACCTTCTTCTTTTAGCTTATGAGATAAATCTCCGCTTGCAATCAAAACCGCCTCTTCCTTTAACGCTTCACAAGCTTTTTGAATAACCATTCCAAACCGATACAAATCTATATCACCGAGCGTTGCATAAGTAATGTGTACAAGTTTATAGGTCTTATAGTATGTGTTAATAAAGTATAGCGGCACCATCGTCCCATGGTCTAAAAAGACCGAACTTTTATACTCCCTTAAAAGAGAATCTGTAGCTAGTACAACTGGGATATCTTCTGCACTTGCAAGTTCATAGATTTTATGGGTTAGGATTTTATTTATCTCAAGTTTCATAGCAACCTCAGATGCCCCAAACTTTTTGAGATCTCCACCTATTTCCTCCTCATAGCTGAGTGCAATAGCATTTTGAAACATTGTCCCATGCGGTGTGACAAGTATTATCGTAGCAGGTGCTTTCTGTGCAATTTCTTTTCCTATAGCTTGTAAACTCATACTGGTACAGCTAATCTTTTGTTCCTCACCTTTTCCTACTTCTGGAAGTACAATAGGCGGATGGGGCATCAAATAAAAACCTTGTAAACTCAAAACACTCACCTCTCTATCATCTTTACACGCAATCTCTTAATTAGTCTTACCTTTTTTAAAGATTAAATTCTTAAAAACAGCACACACTTCTTATCCTTTAAGTAATTTTCTAGTTAATTCCATAAAAACCTCCATGGCGGGTGAAAGCCACTTATCCTTATGGTAAATCATTAAAGTAAATATGTCGAAATCCGATCCTGTCCAATGTAAATTCTTCAAAGTTCCTGCTGAGAGTTCTTGTTCCACTGTCATCTGCGGCAACAGTGAAATACCAAGTCCGCTGATCACACATTTTTTTATCGTCTCAATGCTACCTATTTCTAAAGTTGAACCTAACTGAACTTCCGCCTGTGCAAGTTGTCCTTCGAATAAACAGCGATAGCAAGCATCTTTTTCAATAAGAATCAAATGTTCTCCTTCTAGGTCACTTGGACTAATATGCTCATGATCACTTAGAGGATGATTCATCGCCACAACAAGCGTTATGTTTTCTGGTTTTAAGCTCTCAATAACAAGATCCTTAATTGTTATTCGATTGTCCATTAAAAGCGCTATGTCTACTACATTATTCCTCGCCCAGTTAAAAATATCAGCACAACTTCCAAGCTTTAAAACAATCTCCACCTCAGGGTACCGTCTGCGATACTCCTGTAGAATTTTTGGCAGACGATAGATACAAATCGATTCTGGCGCTCCGATAATTAACGTTCCTTTCGGAAGATCTGATCCTGTTATAACAGCTTTTGCTTCCTCTTCAAGCTTTAAAATCTGCTCGGCATATGCTAATAGTTTTTCCCCAGGTTTTGTTAAAAAAATTCTTCGCCCTATTCTTTCAAAAAGTTTTACTTGCAATTCTTCTTCCAGCAAACGTATTTGAGCACTAATACTTGACTGTGCGTAATTAAGAAGCTCTGATGCCTTGGTAAAACTATGGGCCTCGGCAACAATGCGAAAGGTTTTTAATTGTTGTAACTCCATCTTAATTATCCTCCCATCAAAAAAAACGATTGATTTAATCAAAACTATCGTCTGCAACGTTTTTTCTTTCATGATACAATTTGTTTAACGAATAAGCAAGAGTACATAAAAAAGGAGGATTTGTCTTATTCACAGGAAAAGTGGATGTTGGTCACTTGGCGAAAAGTTAGGTAAGTCATTCTATATAGGAAAAGATTTTAGGAAAGGGTGTGATAAATAGTGAAAAATAATATTAAAAAGAACAGTAAAAACTATTTTGACCAGATAGCAAGCAGTTGGGACCAAATGAGACAGGGGTTTTTCTCTGAAGCTTTAAGGGATAAAGTATTCTCTCTATCCAATATTCAACCTGGAACATTAGCAGTAGATGTTGGTGCTGGAACTGGCTTTATGACAGGAGGCTTACTTGGCCTGGGCGCCCAGGTTATTGCTGTTGATCAATCTTTAGCAATGCTTGAAGAATTAGATAAAAAATTTAATTATAATGCCAATATTGATTGCCTCGTTGGCGAATCAGAAAAGCTTCCTATAGCTGATAATAAAGCAGATTACGTTTTTGCTAATATGTATTTACATCATGTTAAGACTCCTAGAAAAGCTATTTTAGAAATGGTCAGAATTCTTAAATCAGGCGGTAAACTAATCCTTACTGATTTAGATGCCCATAACTTTCACTTCCTTAGAGAAGAACACCAAGATCGTTGGATGGGATTTGAGCGCAGTTCAGTTCAAGAGTGGTTCTTATCTGCAGGATTAAATGAAGTATGGGTAAACTGCATTGGTGAGAATTGCTGTGCCAGCTCCCTAAGCCATAATGAGGAGGCGTGTATTAGCATTTTTATAGCTTGCGGCGTAAAGATATAATAAACAGCATTATATATACTTGTAGTCGTATATTATTAAAGAAGGAAGTCATCCATGTGACTTCCTTCTTTAATATTTTTTAGATATCAATAGACAAAAAATCTAAGCATTTTCATTTTCGTTCAAAACTTAAGCAATCTGTTTCACTGTAGTGCTCTGCTTCCTTTAAGCTCCCCACTTCTATCTCTTGCAATGTACAATGTCTCTTTGCATGATACGCACACGTATTAACTTCACACAAAATAACATCTGTTTCTCCTTTAGATACTTCCTCGTGGGCTAAATTACTAAACTCTGACTGTTCCTGGTAGGTTTCACAACAAGTTGCTTCTGTTATTTGTGCACCAATTCCTCCTATATTAAGGACATGAGCACCACATATTTTTTCTTGATTATAATAACATGAACGTACGCTGCAGTTTATTCTAGGCATTTTATTCTCCTCCTTTTCTTACTACATACACGTTATTATAACTTAGCTAGATTTATTTTATACTTACTCTCCTATAATTAAACTCCTATAAATATATGAAGTCCAAACTATAAAGCTACTTAAACGCTGCGACTTTATAATTATCTGAAGTCTTCCATATATTTTTCGGCTTCTTTTGGCTCCCACTTTCTATCTACTAGGGCATCCCCTTCTTTTAAGTAACTTATTTTATCCATAAAAGTATCTTTCTCTTCTCGGTAAAGCACACCTATGGGTATGCCATGATCTCCCCACTCCATAGCTTTCTTCATTGCTTCTATTTTATTGGTTGGATCGTAGTCTGAGGTGTCTAAACGATAAACCCTATCCTTATACCATCTAAAATTATTAATATGATTAAATACAACGCAAGGCTGAAGCACATCGATGAGAGCGTAGCCTTTGTAGTTAATAGCTTCTTTTAAAATATTCACAAGATGCTCTTTATCTCCTGAAAAAGATCTTGCAACAAATCCACAGCCAGCAGCAATTGCAAGCAGCAGCGTTTGTAAAGGTTCCATTTTATTGCCATCGAACTGCATACTAGTCTTTTGACCTTTTGCAGTAGTAGGCGATGCCTGCCCCTTGGTCAGGCCATATATTTGATTTAAGTGTACAACATGTGTAATATCAACATTTCTTCTCACCCCATGGATAAGATGATTGCCTCCCTCCCCATAAGTATCACCATCACCTGAGTGTATAATGACCTTCAAATCCTTATTGGCTATCTTTATTCCCTGAGCCGGGGGAACAGCTCTGCCATGCAGTCCATTAAACCCATTAGCATTAATATAATGAGGGGTTTTAGCTGCCTGACCTATGCCAGAAACTATAACGACTTGATGGGGTTTTAGTTCAAGTTCTGCAAGTGTTTGTTTGAGTGCTGGAAGAATACTATGATTTCCGCAGCCTGGGCACCAAGACACTTCATCTTGTGAATCATATATCTTTATATCTAACATTTACAGCACCTCCTTTTTTACTCTTGTGTACACTGTATGCGCACACATCTGCCTGCCGTCATAATTTAATAGGCTATGATCCATAAAAATACCTGTCTCTTGTCTTATGAGTCTTGCAAGCTGTCCTTTATAATTCATCTCAATATTGATTAGTTTTTTTGCATGCTCCGAATATTTTTTTAATAGTTTGATTGGAAGCGGGTATATATCTCCAAAAACAAGCGCTCCAACTGAGATGTTTTCTTTTTGAAGCAGCTGTGTGGCTTCTCTTATAGGGCCATACATAGACCCCCATCCTATAAGCAAAATTTCTGGCGTCTCAGATCCAAAATAATCCGGTTCCTCCATCTCAGATTGTATTAACTTAAGTTTTTTCATCCGTTTATTCATCATCGCTGTACGTACTTCCGCAGATTCAGTTATATGTCCATATTCATTGTGCTCATCACTATCTATAAGGACTACAGCGCCATCTATTTTCCCAGGTATAATTCTAGAAGAAACGCCGCTCTCAGCTCGCTGATACCGCTTATAAGTATCATCCCCCAATGTCTCTTTACTTGCAAAATACCTATCAATACTTACTCTATTAAAGTCATAAGGTGGTATTGTTTGTGTTGCATCAGCCAGATATTCATCGGTAAGTATAATAACCTGTATCTGATATTTATCCGCAATATTCAAAGCTCTTGCCGTTTGGTAAAAAGCATCTTCTGCATTTTTTACTGCAAGCACCATCTTAGGATATTCTCCATGTCCTGAGAACATTACAAAGTCCAAGTCTCCTTGTTCTGTACGGGTGGGAAGCCCCGTTGCAGGCCCTGGTCTTTGAGAATCAACGACAACAATTGGTATTTCAGTGATCCCTTGAAGACTCATCGCTTCTACCATAAGAGCGTAGCCGCCTCCAGAAGTCCCAGTCATCGATCTTACCCCCGCATAGGAAGCACCTAAAACCATATTAATGGCTGAAATCTCATCTTCTACTTGTTCAACTACTATCTTAGCATCACCCTGCCGCTTAGAAAGTTCTGTCATAATACTTGTTGCTGGCGTCATAGGATAGGACGCATAAAACCCTACTCCACCCGCCAGTGCTCCAAGCGCAATGGCACTATTTGCATTAATAAGAATATGATTGTCTTTTTCTGGCTTATCAAGCTCAAACTTCTTTTGGACGTAATCAAAACCTTTTTTAAAAGCCTTAAAATTAGACTCTGCTGTCTCTTTATCAAATTTTTCATTAAATATTTCCATCACGCCATCAACTGATTCTCCAAAAAGTTTAAGTAATGCACCCGCTGCTACTGATCCTGCCGCTCTTTGATTATTAGTCTCTTTTGCAAACTTTGCCATGGGGATATGTATTAACTTGTTGTTATTTATTTCTATAGCTTCATCGCATATAATCACACCCCCTTCACTAAGTCTCTCTACATGCAACTTGGCAGTCTCTTTATCTAGTGCAATAATAACATCTAAAGCTGGCCAATGTGAGTTTATATATTCTGTGCCAAATCTAATTTGAATAAAATTATGGCCACCGCGAATTCTCGACATATAGTCCTTATGAGAATGAATAAAATAACCCTTACGCTTTAATAATTTTTCTATTAATATACTGAGAGTATCCATTCCTTGACCTGCAGCCCCTCCAATTAAAACATTATATTTCATCCCAACACCCCACTTAGAAGATTTTAATACACAATACGTATTACAAGTATCCTACGTATATAATAAAATGTATTCCACAAGAGGCTTAGTTTATCCCAAATTAATTTTTTCTTTTAGCTATTCTTAAACACATAACTTGGACATTGTTAAAAATATATGCTTTAACTACATACATTTTCAAAAATAAAAAAGGAGTTCCAAATACCCCTGTATGTTTTAAGGTTATTTGCAGAACTCCTTACATTTATAAAATACTACTTTTAAAAGACATAATATATTCTGGTTCATTGGTTTCTTCATTTAGCTGCTCATGTTTAAAAACAAATCCAACTTTTTTATAGAAATGAACAGCTTTTTTATTTTCTTTATAGACTGCTAATGTTAACGTCTCATATTTCCCCTTGACATATTCAATTAATTTCCTTCCAATTCCATCTCCCTGAGCGTCTCTAACCACAAACAATGCGCCTATATATGCTCCACTCAATATACTAATAAATCCTTTTATTTCACTGCCCTCAGAATACACATAAGTTTCAGCAAGTGGCAGATACTTTTCTTTAACAATTTTATAACTTTTTAACCAATATTCTTCTGATATAAATTTGTGCGCTTCAATAGTTGCTTCTTTCCAAATCTCCATAATTCTATCGACTTCATGTTCATTTGTTTTTATTCTTCTTATCATAATAAATTGCCTCTTATTTTTAATTTAAAAACTTAATCGCTATACTACACATTTTTATTCCTTATTCAATAAAATATTATTTTAAATCAGTAGCTTCTATTAATACTTATAATTTTTTCTAATCATTCTAAACAACCAACTCGCAGCCACTACCCCTAATATATCTGCCGCTAAATCCCTAAATTCAAAAGATCTAGCGTCTGCAAAAAGCTGCAAAACTTCTGTTAGAAGACCAAAGGCTGATATCCCTATCAGGGCATAAATAAAATCAGGCAGCTTCTTCTTATACCTGTTGTACTCAAAGTAAAAACAAAAGGTCAATACAGCAAACATACCGAAGTGAACTAACTTATCAAGCCCTGGTATCCCTGGATGTGGTACTGCTCCCCCAGGCATAAGTATTCCAATTAGAATAAATATTGTCGAAGCCAGCGTTAACTTGTAATATTTTATAATCCTCATTCTGCTCTCCTTAATTTCTATCTTTCTCCATAAATTTAGTACCCTCTAAGCTTTAAGCACCTTAGCAAAGATCATTCTGCCTGCCGACGTCTGAAGCACTGTACTCACTATAATGCCAATTGTAGATCCTACATATTTTTTGCCGCCTTCTACGACTATCATAGTACCATCACTCAAATAAGCAAGCCCTTGTTCTTGTTCTTTACCTTCTTTGACAATAGTAACTGTCATTTCTTCATTTGGAAGCAGTATTGGTTTGACTGCATTTGCTAAATCATTGATATTAAGAATTTGAACTTTTTGAAGTTTGGCTACTTTATTAAGATTAAAATCATTAGTGACTACTTTGCCTTGAATTTGCTTAGCTAATTTTAATAGTTTACTATCTACTTCATCTAAATCACTATAATCAATATCTAACACTTCAACGGGAATATCTTTTATTCCCTTAATCTCATTTAATATATCAAGCCCTCTTCTTCCTCTGTTTCTTTTAAGTGAGTCAGAAGAATCCGCTATATGCCTTAACTCATCCAGTACAAAAGAAGGTATAATGACTTTCCCTTCTATAAATCCTGTCATCATAATATCTAAAATTCTTCCGTCAATAATAACACTGGTATCTAAGATCTTGGGGTGAGATTGAGATAATATTTCTCCCTTTTTACTCGTCCACCCTTTAATTTCTTCTTTCTTGAGATGCACGAGATAAATACCAAAACAGCCAAGGCCTAAATAGAGCAGCACAACGAACACTTGCGTTATTTCTTTAGTCTTATCCACTATGAATGCTGTACTTACAAGATTAGCAACTGCCAGACCAATGGTCAGACCACTAATATACATCAGAATTTCCTGCATAGGATATTTATTTAATGCTTTCTCCAATTTAACATAGACAATATGAGCTACTGGAATACTTAATGTAAAAAACATAAGTGCAAAAACAATTATAAATACAATAAGTTCTTTATTAACATATAAATTATTAAGTATGCCGCTCACTTGACTTGGTATAACTTTCATGTTTTCCATTTCAGTAATTCCAAGTCCAATAATCCCTGCTATTAGTCCTGAAAATAAGATTCTTATAATCTTTTTCATTTTGTCCTCCTTTTCGGATATTATTTTTTACCAAGAGGCAGATTTGGCACAGCATTAAGATCCATCCCAGCTCTCTTTCCATCTAAATATTCATAATAAGCTGCACAGCCTATCATTGCTGCATTATCTGTACAAAGTAGTATTTCCGGGTAATATAGGGTAATACCATTATCTTGACAGGCCTCAAGCATTGCCGCTCTAAGTCCCTTATTTGCTGCTACCCCTCCTGCAAGTGCAACTTTATTGATTTGCTTTTCTTTCGCTAACTGAATTGATTTTGTAACCAGTACATCCACTACACTTGACTGAAATGCTGCTGCTACATCTTCTGTATTAAGCGTTTCATTTTTCATATTACAGCCATTAATATAGTTAAGTACAGCTGATTTTACCCCACTAAAACTAAAGTCATATCCCACGTCGAGCATTGCCCTTGGGAATTTAATTGCATCTTTATTCCCTTCTTTCGCAAGCTTGTCTACCTTGGGTCCGCCCGGATAAGATAGCCCTATTGCTCTTGCTACTTTATCATAAGCCTCGCCAGCTGCATCATCCCTTGTTCTGCCTATAATCTCATAACTTGTATAATCTTTAACCATTATAAGATGTGTATGTCCACCTGATACTACCAGACATACAAAAGGTGGCTTAAGCTCTGGATGTGCAATGTAATTAGCAGCAATATGCCCCTCTATATGATGTACTGGAACTAAGGGCTTATCTTTTGCAAAAGCTATCGCTTTAGCTGCAACCACCCCTACAAGTAACGCTCCCACTAAGCCTGGCCCATACGTTACGCCTATTACGTCTATCTCATCTAAAGAGACTTCAGCTGCTTCTAATGCTTCATTAATAACTAAATTTATTTTTTCTACATGCATCCTTGAAGCAATCTCCGGTACTACTCCACCGTATTTTTCATGCAGGTCTATTTGAGTAGAAATAATATTAGATAAAACTTCCCTGCCATTTTGTACCACTGCTGCTGCTGTCTCATCACAAGAAGTCTCAATAGCCAGTACTTTTATGTTATTCATCTTTATACGCCTCCAACTCTTTACTATCTATTTGCGAATCATTCCAACCAGTAATTTTCCATCCCTCAGATGTGTTTTCTAGACTATATATTCTGGTGATATCACCACTATTAATATAATAAAGCACTTTAACTTGTGCCATATTCTCATTATCTAAGTAGATCACTTCCTCAATTTTACTTTCTAAGAGCTTAACCATTTTAATTTGATTTTCTTCTTTTTCCAGTAAAATAGTCTCTGCCTGACTTTCTTTGCTGTTTAATGATAGAATATCCTCACTATATAGATTTCTTATGGTATCACTATAAAGGTCTACATACTCGTCCTGCATTTTTTGGCTATACAAATAACTCATAATTTTATTATGCAGTTCAATGAGTTCTTTGGGTGAACCAGGATAATTTTCCGCTATGTTGTTACGGTCCTTTTGAAGTTCACTGAGTATATCTATATTTCGGCTTTCTCGACTTAAATCTGACTTGCGATTACTTACTATAAAGAAAAAAGAGGCACATAAGGCGATCATAAATAATACCAACAACATCTTCTTCATATCTATCCCCCGCTTCTTATCTTAGCATTCTTCTTCAAATTCTAATGTAGTAGTCATTCTATCATATCCAGCGACTGTATTTGCAAATATTTCTTTAATACCTTCTATATTAATATAAGGGCCTATTAACGCCGGGCTAAAATGTGTAAGCCATAATTTTTTAACGTTGGACACACTCGCAAGCCTAGCTGCTTCACTTCCTAACATGTGTTTATGTTTTTTAACCTGATCCAAATACTCATCTTGTATATACATCGCTTCACAAACAAATAAATCTGCACCTTCTATGAACTCTTCTAGTTCACTAATCGGCCTGCAATCTGTACAGTAAGACACTTTTAAACCTTTTCGTGCATCTCCCAGTACCATGTCCGGCGTATAAACTACTTGCTCAAGCGTAATGGTCTGTCCTTGCTGCAACTTTTTCCAATATTTCTGAGGAACATTATTCTGCTTTGCTTTTTCTACAATAAACTTAGGATTTCTTTTATTCTCAATCGTATAAGCAAAGCACCTGACATTATGCGGAACTGGAAGGATACTTATCCAAAATTCACCTATCTGAATACTTTGTTTTTCATAAGGAAGCTCCATGAGTACCAGTTCAAACGCAATATCTCTGCAGATACAAGTAAGTCCATCTACTATCTTTTTGAGTCCAGGAGGGCCAATGATAGTTAAGGGTTCTTTTCTGCCTGAATTACCAATTGTGAGAAGAAGCCCCGGAAGGCCCGTTACATGATCGCCATGATAATGTGTTAAACATATAATATCAATTGTTTTATATCCCCATCCAAGCATCCGCATGGTCACTTGAGTGCCTTCTCCGCAATCTATCAAAAGTTTTCTTCCATTATATCTTGCTAAAAGAGATGTTAAATACCTCTCAGGCAGCGGAAGCATACCACCTGTTCCTAACAAACAAACATCTAACATATTCACTTTCCTTTCTATATGCTTTTATTATAGCCTTTTATAGTCATTGTTACAATCCTATCCCCTACTTTATCCAAAGTAAGTTTATTTTAAAATTGCTCCCTAGTCTTTATTGACAATTATTCTCATTTAAGCTATACTAATAGTGAATTTATAAAGTATTTCGGGGGACTTAAATATGTCAAAAACATTGTGTGACCTACCAATTGGTTCAACTGGCATCATTGCTAATATTACGGCACCATTTCCTATGAAACAACGTTTTATGGATATGGGACTTGTAAAAGGCACTTCTGTTTATATTGAAAAACTAGCACCTCTTGGAAATCCTATTCAAATTTCATTCAAAGGATATAGTTTGTGCGTTCGTAAAGAAGATGCTAAATATATCTTGATTGCATAAAAACTTGGAGGTTCGTATGAACAGGCGTATTACAATCGCTTTAGCCGGAAACCCTAATATAGGAAAAACTACGTTATTTAATGAACTCACTGGTTCAAGATATACGGTCGGGAACTGGGCGGGCGTAACTGTTGAAAAAAAAGAGTCATTATTCACCTATAAAAATACTGAAATTAACCTTGTAGACTTACCTGGAACTTATAGTCTATCAGCTTTTTCTCTTGATGAAAGTATTGCACGTGATTATATTGTTGCAGAAAATCCTGATGTTATTTTAAATCTAGTAGATGCTTCTAATTTAGAAAGAAATTTATATCTTACCCTGCAGCTTTTAGAACTTGGCAAACCTGTAGTTCTAGCGTTGAATATGATGGATATGGCAGCTGAAAAAGGGATACATATTGATATTATAAAGCTATCTTCTTTACTTGGTATCCCCATCGTTCCTATTATAGCTTCTAAAAAAACTGGCATTAACGAGCTACTAGATCAGTTAACACATCCTCTACATAGCCGCTTAATCCCTACATATAAAATTTTATATTCCGGCCTCATAGAGAGCCGCATAACTCATATTACACACTTACTTAAAGACGTATCTTTAAATGTTTCACCAAGATGGATTGCCCTTAAGATACTTGAAGGTGATATGGGTATTTTGAGTTTATTACCAAAGGAATTGCAAGTTCAAATTGCTGATTACACACAAAATGTTATATCCGAACATATACGGCCATTTATAACAGATAAAAAGTATGAATCTATCGCTGATATCATTTCAAAAACCACGACAGTTACTTTATCTACAGCGCCTTCTGTTACATATAAAATTGATCAGATTGTAACAAGTAAATGGCTGGGTATACCTATTTTTGTTGCTGTTATGTTTATCATTTTCTACTTTACTTTTAACTTAGTTGGCAATCCTTTAGCTGGTGTTCTAGAGATAGTTTTTAGTTATATTACTGAATCTTGTGCAGGCCTACTTGTTATTCTAGGTGTAACACCAGGACTGAAGGCTCTTATAGTGGATGGTATTCTTAGTGGTGTTTTTGGCGTACTTACATTTTTACCAAATATTGCATGTTTATTCATTGCGCTGACTATTTTAGAAGATACAGGTTATATGGCAAGAGTCGCCTTTATTATGGATGAGCTAATGAAGAAAATCGGATTAAATGGTAAATCTATTATCCCTATGCTGCTTGGATTTGGATGTAATGTGCCTGCTATTATGGGTACCCGTACCATAGAAAACGAAGAAGATCGTTTCACCTCTATTTTAATTAATCCATTTTTCTCTTGCAGTGCAAGGCTGCCTATTTTTACATTGTTCGCCTCTGCGTTTTTCCCAGGGAAAGAAGCAGTTGTTATTTTTTCTCTTTATTTTCTTGGCATTATAGTTGCTACTTTAGTTGCTTTTATCTTTAAAAAAACACTCTTTAAATCGGATGGTATCCCCTTTATCATGGAACTCCCCTCTTACCATATGCCTTCATTTAGACATATTGCAAGTCAAGTCTGGGAGAAGGTACAAGGGTTTTTGATTAAAGCTGGAACAATTATTTTTGTCGCATCTGTTGTATTATGGTTTATCCTTAACTTTAACTTCAACGGTCCAAGTGAAATGACTAGTAGCCTTGGTGCTATGATAGGAAAAGCAATTGCTCCTATTTTTGCGCCTCTTGGCTTTGGCAACTGGCAGGCTGCATTGTCCCTTATTGCAGGTATTGTAGGAAAAGAAATTGTCGTTTCTAATATGGCTATTGTCTATGGACTTGGTGGCAGTGATCATCTCAGTGGCTTCCAAGCTGCTCTTACAAATACTTTTACACCTCTAAGCGCCTATAGCTTCTTAGTTTTTACACTTTTATACGTGCCTTGCATAGGTACTTTGGGCGCTGTCAAACGAGAAACGAATAGCTATAGATGGGTTGCATTTTCAGCAGCTTACCAAGTAGTGATTGCTTGGCTTGTTTCTTTTATAATAATGAACCTAGGCCTTTTAATAAGAGCATAACAAAAAAACACTTAAACTTAAGTGTTTTTTTGTTATGCTCTTATTTATTTACATAATTCAGCGTGGTAAGCTTCGTTTAATAACTTTAATTCTTCTTCTGAATAAAAATATACATCTTCTATATAAACGTCTTCAACTGGAACGATAAAACTCTCTATCCAATTATCATAACATTTTTCGCAAATATTAAATGAATGCGTTGTTAAGTCTTTAGAAGAAAAGTATCCCCATGATTTTTCAATATGCAAATAGTCCGTATGTGTGTCAACAATTGCGGTTTTAGCAATCTCCTTACCACAACAATTACAGAAGATTTTATCCTCATCCTCTACCCCCGCTGTCTTGTGATTATTCAATCCCGGCCACCCCCTCCGCATAATTTACGGTTTCTAACTTGTAACCTATACAAGGTTGTCTTATGACTTCTTCTATAAAGTCCTGATAACACCTCTAGACTAGGCGTAATCCCTGCCTTTATTATAAGCGTTTGTCCTATATAAGTATATAGGTAAATTTTATGTAATGCCTATCTGCTCATACCTTCTTTTTAATCAGCCGCCTTTAAATGCTAGTCCTAGTAGTATTATATTAACCACTCTAACTTTTAATGCCTCATATTTAATAGAAGATATGAAGGATCTTAAATTTTTGGCATAATTTTATAAGCTTTGGTTATAATAATTTAGAGATAATTATGATTCCTCCCCATTAAATTGTCTCACAAACCCCAATATTAATAGATAGATATGCATATGGTAATGTTTTAAAGCGATAGACTCCCTATCGCTTCTTTTTTATGCACTATCTGTATATAAAAAGATCCCACTCAAGTTATTTTATAAGCTTGAGTGGAATCTTTTGTATATTGGCGCTTAAATTATATAAGCTGTTTTTCCTTTAATTCGCTAAGTACTTTTTGATTATACGTTCTAAATTCAATTGTTCCTCGCTCGCGATCCCCCGGAATACTAGGGCTATAGGCTATATACTCCTGTAATACATCTAATTTTTCCTCTCTGCCATCATTATAAATACGCACATGTGCATGCCCATTTCTGGTATGTATTCCATAATATTCCAAAAACATACCTCTTTCATCTTCCTCTACTACAAATTTAATAGTCCACCCCGCCTTAGGTATAGCTTTATTATTTCCTATAAAAACATCTGCTTCATCAATAGTTATATGCCAAGGTTCAAAGGTTTTAGAAAAGACTTCTTTTATCTTACACATATCTTCCCCTCCAAACTTTCTTATTAATCTCTTCTGGGAGATTCCTTATTATATTATCAAATTGATTATACATACGTTCACTCCTTAATAAGATTTCAATATATATAACTAGTATTTTATTTAACAGCTATTTATATGCAAAAAAGTAGTGCTAAACATTCGTTTTAGAACTACTTTTTTGATAACACATTATTCCATTTCTGTAATAGAAGGCAGATTGTTTAGGTTATTAGATTCATCGTCATCTGGCAAAGACCTGATATATTCATTGCCACTCTTAGATACAGATACGCCAACATTTGAAAGCTCGCCTTCTTTTGCAAGCAAAATAGCTTCTTGAACTGTTACTTTTTCTCCTGAAGATAAAACATAGCCTATAACCTTATTATCCTGCTTAATGAACTTTGTTATTTGTTTTGCATCTGCCCCGCCTTTTGATACAACTTGGTTAATATTATGGGGAAGAATACCTGAATTAAAGGTGTTTTGATTTTCATTCTTCAATATTATCACTCCTTATAAATTTTATACCTTAAAATTAGTATTTTATATAAGGAGGATTTATATGCAGAAATAATAAAAACATAGTTTATTTATTGTCCTAATTTTTCTTCTATAAAACTTGCTAATTTTTTAGCCTCTTCTTCTATAATCTCTTTATCCTTACCTTCTATCATAACCCTAACCAGCGGTTCTGTTCCTGATGGTCTTATAAGGACTCTTCCTTCTCCTTTAAACTTTTCTTCTAAAGCTTCAATTGCCTCTTGAATCTCTAAATCTTCAAGATAAGCATGTTTATTTTCATTTTTCACATGCGCATTAATAAGAACTTGTGGAAAAACATCCATACATCTTTTAAGCTCTGATAAAGACTTGCCGGTCTTTTTCATCACATATAGAAGCTGAATAGCTGTAACTAGTCCATCTCCAGTAGTATTATAATCTAACAAAATAACATGGCCTGATTGTTCTCCCCCTAGATTATAGTTATGTTTAAGCATTTTTTCTAGAACATATCTATCCCCTACTCTAGTCTGAATAAGGTTAATATCTTGTTCTTTACTCATTACACTAAGACCTAAATTACTCATTACAGTTGCCACAATGGTATCTCTCTTTAATCTGCCACCTTTTTTCATATCAAGACCAATGATGCTGAGTATTTGATCACCGTCAATCATCTCTCCATTTTCGTCTACAGCAAGGCAGCGGTCCGCATCACCATCAAAAGCAATACCTACCTCCATACCACGACCAACAACTTGATTTTGAAGATCTTCCATATGTGTTGAACCACAAAGCCTATTGATATTGACACCATTTGGCTTATAATGAATAACTTCCACATCCGCACCCAACCGCTTAAGTGCAATAGGGGCTACCTCAAATGCTGCCCCATTAGCACAGTCTATAAGTACCTTAAGGCCCTTTAAATCTCCTGGAATCGTACTACATACAAAATCAATATATTTTCCTATAACATCATGATCCATATCCCACGTTCCTACTTCTTCTCCTGTTGGCAGAGGAATATTATCACTTCTTGTTAGAATAAGATTTTCTATTTCATCTTCTAACTCATCACGCAGCTTATAGCCTTCTGAATTAAAAAATTTAATGCCATTAAATTCTAAAGGATTATGAGATGCTGAGATCATAACGCCTGCATCTGCTCCAAGTTCTCTTGTTAAATAAGATACGGCTGGTGTTGGCACAACCCCTATAGATATTGCTTTAGCACCAACTGAACATATTCCTGCTACAAGAGCTGCTTCCAACATTGTTCCTGATATGCGCGTATCTCGGGCAACAATAATTTTGGGCTGCTTTTTAGTTTCTTTGGTTAAAACATAGGCGCCAGCTTGCCCTACTTGAAAAGCTAATTTACCTGTAAGCTCCGTATTTGCAACGCCACGTACACCATCTGTTCCAAATAATTTTCCCATCTTAGTTTCCTTCACTTCCTTTAAGTTGTTTTTACTTTACACATTATAATTATAAACGGATTTCCAACTGCTTACAATGTTTTAATCTGCACATAACATAGCTGCCCCTATGAGGCCTGCATCATTTCCAAGCTTTGCTGTTTTAATCTGCGTTTTAAAATCCCCTCCGAAGATATTCTCTTTTACTTTTTCAGTAAGCGGTATAACGAGGTTATCTTCTTGCTTCGAAACGCCTCCTCCTAGCAGTATAACTTGTGGCTTAAACACATTTACAGCATTGGCGATGCCAATTGCTAAGTAAGCTATATACTCATCTATTACTTCTATTCCAACCTGGTCTCCCATTTGTGCTGCATCAAAAGGAATTTTCGCATTCATTTTACTCATATCCCCGTCTACTAACTTATAAAGTTCTGATTCTTTATGTGCTTCGGCTTTTTCTTTTGCAAGATTAATAAGCCCTGTTGCTGAGGCATAAGACTCTAAACAACCTTTATTACCGCAGCTGCAAAGTTTCCCATCCTTTACAATAATTTGATGACCTATTTCTGCACCGCCTGGGAAATAGCCACTGAAGATCTTACCATTTATAATGATTCCACCCCCAACACCTGTTCCAAGTGTAAAGATCATTGCATCACTGCATCCTTTTGCCGCTCCTGCTACTACTTCTCCCAGAGCTGCACAATCTGCATCATTAGCTATACATGCTTTATAACCTATTCGACTATTTATATAGCTGACTGCATCAAAGTCTTTCACTTTTAAATTGTTCGCATAAACAATAATACCGTTTTTACTATCTATTAATCCAGGGGAACCGATACCAACGCCTTGAAGATTTTCACTATTTAATTGAAACTCACTTATAAGCATTTCACACATTTCTATAATATCATTAAATATTTCTTCGATCGTACGCTCTTTTAAAGTAGGCCTATTGTGTGATTTAATAATATTTCCCTCTTCGTCTACTAAACCTACTACAATATTTGTTCCGCCTAAATCTACACCTATATATTTCATCCCATGAGCTCCTTTTAATTATTTTTATAGGATCATCTTCTCTATAAGCTTATGATCCTCCCTGCTTTATATTTTAATACATATTCTTCTATTTGTCCCTATGTATTTTGGTGTTTTATTGTTCTATTTTTTATGATTTTAGACAAAAAAATAAGTGTCAAAGATTAGTCTCTACAAAAACTTTACATCAAAACTTGTAGAAATACTCTTTGACACTCTATAAATTTACATCTTTGCCTTACACTCTCTATGCTTCTGGCTGTATCTCACCTTCTGGCTCGGCCACTTCTTCATTAATATTAATAAGGCGTATATTAATATTAATTGGGTTATTAACAATTGTGAAATTATTAGGGACTGTTAATTCTAAAGGTAAAGTATATTCCCCTTCTGTAAGCCCTACTACATTAATTCTAGCTGTAACATCCTTAAATGTTAATGCTAAAAGTTCTTCCGCTGTAGCGCTTAGGATCATTTCCACTGAGTCTGTTAAAACTTCATATCCTAACCCTTCATCCATTCCTATAACCGTAAGATTAAGTTCATTAGTTGGTATCGTGTAAGAATAAGAATTTTCCTTCTTAATTTCTACTGTAACATTAATTTTATTATCAATATTGTCGATATATTGTACGCCTTTTGGAAGAATGAGCTCCGTTTTTACAACACTTGTTTGTATAATATCATTAAGCTGTATTTCTTTAAGGCGTATCTTTTGTACTGCATCTACCAACTCTGCTTTACCTACTATTGTAATTTGTTTTGGTGTGACAATCGTATTAGTATGCACATAACCTTTGGGCAGAGTCCCTGCAAATGTGGCTTCTAGAGGCACTGTTTTTTTCTTCCCTATTGGGAGTTTTACTTCTACAAGCTGTGGCAGCTTCTTAAGGCCATGTATCTCTTCTCCTTGATCATCATATACCTTAACTGGGACTGTTTGTATAAGCTCATCTTCTGAGAAATTTTCAATATTTATTTCTATTATTGCTTGTTTGATTCGTTCTACATCAGATTTAGCTCCTCCAATCTCAATCACATTTGGACTAATTATTGGCGTTAACGCAGTATACTCGCTGTTATTATTACCTGTTATTGTATACTGTATGGGTGTTGAAACAGTCTTTTCCTTTTCAAGTATAATATTGCTGATATCATATCTCATACCAAGAACACTAATGCCTTCAACGCCACCAAAAGAAACTGCATATTTGGCTATATTTTGAATAGAGTCTGCCGAAAGATCATTCATATAGTGAGATAAATCTAAAGTCACTGATATAAGGGTATTATCTATCTTAAGCTTATCTGTTTGAAGTCTAGGCCCTTTTATTCTTACAAGAAATCTTTGATTTTTGATTTCTTCTTGATTCTTAAGCACAAAACCTTTTTCAGCAAGCTGTGGTAAACCTTTAATAATAATAGATGTCACTCTAACTTCTTCTGGTTGCATAGGATTTTGTGTGTTAATAACAAAAAGCCACAAAATGGAAGCTAATACTAAAGAAGTAATCTTCCATGGAAGATTCTTAGTAAAAAATTTATTCATTTTTTTGCTTTCCTTTCCAGATTCCTTTCTTTTTATCAGAACGTTTTTTTCTTCTTGTAGACATTAATATCTTTTTAATAATCTCCATGTCCAAACCTCTTCTTATTTTTCCGTTTTTCACATAAGAGATAACGCCCGTCTCTTCTGACACTACGAGTACAATAGCATCCGTTACTTCTGAAATACCTATAGCTGCTCTGTGCCTTGTACCTAAATCTTTACTAATTTCCATACTATCAGTAAGAGGTAAAAAACAAGTGGCTGCTGCTATTCTGTTATTTTTTATAATAATAGCACCATCATGAAGTGGTGTATTCTTCTCAAATATATTAATAAGCAGCTGGCTGGTAATAATTGCATCTATGCTGATCCCTGTTCTTTCAACATCTCCCAGCTTTGCGTCTTGTTCTATCACTATAAGTGCACCTGTTTTATATTTAGACATATGAACACATGACTTAGCAATAGCATCTATTGTTTCATCGGTCATGCCTTCTATCATATTATCTGATGTAACCAAAAGAGAGTCGAAAACTCTACCTCTCCCAATCTGTTCTAGCGCCCGCCTAAGCTCTGGCTGAAACACAACTAGTATCGCAATGGTTCCTACTGTTATAGTATTAGATATTACCCACCATAAGGTATGTAGTTGTAATACATAAGAAAGAATGGCTATTACAAGAACAATAACTACACCTTTAAACAGGGTCCAAGTTCTGGTATCCTTGATCCATACGAGTACAATATACATAAGATAAGCCACAGCCAAAATATCTAATACATCTTTTATATCAAGGTAGGGAATATTTACAAATGCTATTTTATCAAGAGCTTCTTTTATGACTTCCACCTAACAAAACTCCTTTATTATTTATTTCTATTTTATTATATCATGTTTTATGTATGAGGTATATGAACTCCTCAAATATTTTATGATATTTGTCTAAAGACATGTAATTGCCAATACAAGCAAGACGCCCTTTCCTATTTCAAAACAAAAGAGGCCTAAGGCCTCTTATTAATCGTCTATACTTCTCTCTTGATCCCTATACATGGTTGGCATCGAGATATTACTCATATAATCTTTATGCTCTACTTTAGTATTATAGATTCTTTTTATTTTTTTATGATTAGTATTAATAAAAAGTTTAGGTACTACTTTAACATAATAATAATTGTCCTCGTCCTCAAAACTTACAATCTCTGCTCTTTGATAATCTAGTACCTTAGAAAAAAATTGAGTCGGTATTGCGATAAATGCAATGATAAGGGTAGTCATTAAGATTCTCCCCATACTTATATCAATATTTAAAAACACCATTGCTAAAACAAAACCTGCTAAATGCATTATAAGACCAATTCCAATTGCGAGGTAAGGCGCATAATCAATAGACTGTTTTCTTATTATGTAGACGATTGAAAAGACACTAAAAAACACTACTATTGTGCAAAGCATTGTTTTGTCTCCAATAATATCTGCTATGCCACCCTCAGTTAAATTTGTAAAAATACTTAATATATCGTCTTTAGTAGCAGCATGTGATTGTATAATAAGTGAGAACTGCGGCAAGGCAAACCATATAAATGTTCCAATAATAATAGCTATGATCGACACATAACTTCCAAATAATCCTGCTATCACAGGCAACAGTCCTTCAAGTCCAATATTAAAACACATCATGGCTGCAATAATAAGTAAGCTTTCCTTTGGAAAAAGCCTCATAAATAATAGATAGAGAACCCATAAAAACACAAAAGAGACAATCCCTAATACTAGATTTACCATAGCGACATAGACAGGTGTTAATAAGACAAAACCGAGTACCATCCATTTTTCTGGTAAGAATGTCCCCAGTAATGCTAAAAACAGCACTACTTCTACTTTATTAAACACCCCAATATAGCCAACTGAAGATCCGATCATCGTTATAACACTAAATACTATAATAAATTTTAAAAGCATCAAAATAACTGTTTCATATTGTTTATAAATTTTAATAAGGTTTTGTCTTATGATAAGAAGTGTCTCATTCAGTTTCATGGCATGCCCTCTCTTCATTCGCTTTATCTTGCTCATAAGCATCTAATTGTTTAAGTAAATCATCATAACCCCTTAATCTTTTTTGTGACAACGCATATCTGTTACCATATACCGCGGTAGATATCATTGTGTAAATAATAAGAACGATAAGCCACGGCATTAAATAAGGACTAATATATAGTTTTATAAAACTCATTATAGAATCTGGAAAAACTACGTTATGATTAATATTTTTCATAATATCCAATATGGCAAATAACATAGCAGCGATAGTCACACTTATTCTTGTCTTGAAGTTATTAACATAAATATAATCTTCTAAATAATAACTATTACGTCTTCTATCTTCCTTGATATATTTTTTTTCATATATAGCCAATTTTGTCATAAGAATGATTTTATCTTGATCAATCAAAAGACCACATCCTTCACTTATCCTCTAATCCTGTTTGCGTATATTTCCCTGCTGCATTCCAAAAAATCCATTCACTAAGTCCTGCATCATAGGCACCTTTTATCTGCTGCTCAATTTGCTCTTTCCCATATACTAAATAAGGTTTTGAACTTGACATTGTAAAATCTTGGAGCCATGGCCTTATAATAGCCCTTCTCTCTTCTCTTGGAATCTTCTTTATTTCATCTTGAGCAAATTCCATTGATCTTAATATTATACCATAAGCGTCAAGATGTGGATACTCTATTCCAAAAGTTCCCTTTGCATAGTGGGAAGGATAAACCATTGGACAAATATAATCAAGGTGTTTACTTAGTTCCTTAAAGTCTTGTCCAACAATATCTGAATCAATCTTACTTGTTATGATCGCTCCAAATACATCCGCTGATACATAGACGCCATAGGCACTTAAATGCTCATACATATATTTTACAAAGGCCGTAATAATTTCTGTCTTTGAGATATTCTCACTTAATATAACAGTTTGTTCATTCATTGATTCATGAAATCTTACATAGTCAAATTGTATTTCTTTAAACCCCATCTGAATAGCTTCTTCGCATATTTGCAGCAAGTATTCCCAGTTTCTCTTATCATAAGGATTCAACCATGTCTCACTCGCTTTGTTTGTATAGGTATTACCCGTTTTATCTTTAACTGCTCTATCTGGAAATTTAGGGGCTGCTACACTATCTTTAAAAGCTACTATTCTGGCTATAGGATAAATGTCTTCCTCATAGAGCCTATTCATTATAAATCTCATATCCTTTATCGGAGGATTTTCTAAAACACATCCCATTTCTATTAGCTTAGGGTTAGTACTATTAAACGTCAAATACCCTTTATCATTTTTAACGTCAATAATAAAAGCATTAACACTTGTATTATTGACAAGGCTAATATATTCTTCATATTGATTGACTCTGCTTGCGGGTATATAAATACCTTTAACAATCTTCGGTGACCTATAAAGGTCATATTTTATATCTGTTCCATCAAAATAGAAATTTTCTGTAATTTCCCCATTTTCTTCTGCTTTAGCAAAAGTTACTTTAGATATTTCACTGATTGTTTCACTCATTTTTCCGCTTAAAATAAAAGTTATTGCAATACACACAAGAACAACAGCTAGTATAAGGAATTTTACCTTCATGTTTTTTTTCTTCTTGTAATAATAGTAACTATTTGTCGGTCGAATCTTATATTTTTTCATAATTTTAAGCACTCCTACCTATATGCTATTTATTATATCATATAAAAAATAAAGTGACGATTATTGATTATGCTCTAATATTATATGTAGTCATTGTGAAGTTTTAAGATTATTCTTATTATATACATTATAGCCTCTTTTCAATTTAATATACAAGAGCATAAAAAAATCACCTTTAATTTTATAAAGGTGATCTTAAGCAGTGTCCTATTTTATTTATTCACTTAAAGGTTTCATAGTTGGAAAATCCTACTGATTTTTTTATAGCTCTTTGCAACTATTCATATCCCTATTTCTAGATGTTCTTTTTTATTCTCCATCTTAGAACTCTATGCTACTCTTTATAAGTAGTCGTATATCTGTCGTAAGATGGTCGTAACTTAGATAATGTCAGCTTGACCAATCTTCTGTGAATTAAAATAATCTTCGAAGTTAATCAACTCTGTACGCTTAAAATCCTTTGTAGCTTCTGCATAAATATCCATTGTAGTCTCTGAATCAGCGTGTCCCAGAATATCCTGCATTGCCTTTATATTCACTCCTGCTTCACACATCCTTGTAGTAAACGTATGCCGTAATGAGTGATTACTGAATCTAGGGAGTGTAACTGCACTCTGCTTCCTGTTATCTAACACATCATAATTGCAATCTCGAATAATTCTTCTTAATGCCTTATTGAGCGTTCCTTGATGCTGTACACCACCAAAACGATTGATGAAAATAAAATCCGTATATCCATCTACAACCGTATTACATTTCAATCCACATTCTTCTTGATACTGTTTTTCTAAAAGAAATGCTTCTTTTACCTTTGGTAACATAGGTATTATTCTCTTTCCAGCTTCTGTCTTTGGTGTATTGATAGCGAATGAACAGCCTTCCTCTTTCCCTCTGCTATAATATACAAGGGTATGATTAATACTTATCATTTCATCCTCTAAATCAATGTCACACCAGCGCAAACCAGTAATTTCTCCTACTCTCATTCCAGTCCATAACAAGACTATGAAAATAGGATACCACCTATGATATTGACCTTGTTTCTGTAAAAAGGCTTCAAATAATTCTTGTTCCGGTACTGTCAGAGCTTTCTTTTTCTCCGAATCGTTATTATGAGCCTTTTTGAGTTCTTTCAATGCATTGTCAGATGGATTATATCTTAAATAATCATCTTCAACCCCTAGCTCTAATACTTGATGCATTACTGTATGAATATTATCTATTGTTGCTGTCTTTAAATGCTGCGCATCTGCCAGATGATTATAAAATGCTCTTACATCTGTTCTTTTTAATTCAGCAATTTTAGTATATCCAAAATCTGGTTCAACAAATTGTGTGTACATATATTTATAGTTTTGAAAAGTATTATCTTTCAACCCTCTTTTAAGTTGCACCCACAAGTTGTATAGGTCATTAATTGTTAAGTCCTTTTTGTCTACCCTGATACCATCTAATGCATCTCGTAAAACATCAACTTCCTTATCTCGAAGCTCTTCAAGCGTCTTTGCGTAAATGGAGTGACGCTTTCCTCTTTTATCTCTCCATTTATATTCAAATGTTCCATTTGAACGCTGATATTCACCTTCTTTTAAAACTCTTTTTTTATTATCTTTGCGTCTCTCTACTGCCATGATAATTCTCCTTTCATAACTATAAAGAGAACACGCTCAACTATATTATAGTTCTGACATGTTTTCATTGTCCATAACAAAATCACATCCATTATTTATATCGAATACTGCTTATCTATGTATTCATCTAATTTTTTACGTTTAATCAACCGCTTACTCCCACACCAGAGAACAAACGAACAATTTTTATTATCAGCAATTTTTCTTAATCTGTTTATCCCAATGCCAGAATATGCAGATGCTTCCTCTAATGTCAGGTTTGCTTTTTCCCATATAGGAATTTCACGTTTTATAATATTCACTCCTTTCATCATAGATTAATTAAAATGGCATTTTCTCCTGTTCATTTTTTCTTAAATTATGAAAATCTGCATCTCGTTTCAGGTATTCATTGACAGAGGAATACACCTTTATGTCTCCTGTGTGTTCATAATGCATCACTTTGTGTATTCGTCTTAAAAATGCTTGCCATGATTCCTTATCCTCTCTCTGTGCTTCTGAGTATTGCTTTTCCAAAGTCCAATTAGAAACAATAAAGACTTTGTTATAACATGCGTATTTGTTTGAATATCTACTTGGAAGTTCTATTGGATATATATCACAATATAAAAGCATTTCTTTCAATTTGAGAGAGGAACGAAATTCATCAAATGCTATTACAGGTTGACAATTATAACTATCAAAAGGATGTGCATAATCTGTCACTCTATATACATTGGCGTATCCATTCTGTTCTAATACCCCACGTGTCTTTCCTGTTCCAGTAGCTCCACTAATATATATCACTTCCAAGTCAAGACGCACTGTTTCTTTGAACCTCTCTGTTAATATTGTAGTACGCACTTTATCCAACTTGTCTATTTGGAGAATATAATCCTGATTTATAGCAAGAATCTCTGCATTTGTCATATCATCTAATACCATCTGATATAATTCTGACATATCATTTCTTTTGCCTTTACTATCTGGTGGCTGTGTTCCATATTCCTCAAAAGAACCTTCTATTTTTGTTTCTTGCTTTAAACTGTTTGCTTCCCATTTACCTTCTTTTTTGATATATAGCACGTTATCTGAAACAGTACCTTTCACTTTTTCTATGTGAGCTTCTGGCAAGTATTTTTTTATCATCGAAAATCGAACTCTTGATGAAAATACCACAAAAACATGACTATGAAATAGCGAACCCTGCTCATCCGAAAGGCACATATAATTTAATGTTTTAAAATTAGTTTTGAAGATTTCAAATATCCGTTGATGCGTGTAACCTTTTTCTAAAGGAGCATTAATTGTCAATTGATATTTAAAAGCCTGCGTATCTATGATTAATCAACTCCTTTTTGTGCATTTTGTTCCATATTGTGAACATACTGCAAACCCTTGTGTTTTCTAATGTTCCATGTATTTGTGCACTGTTGGGTAATACTAACCAACAGTGCGGATGCTTGCGGCTCCGCCGCCGCACCGCTTTTGGTATTATCCTCTTGTCAAAGCATCAATGCATATAGCTTTCAATTTGTCCTCATTTCTAATAACAGGTACTTTTATAAATCGCAAACCTGAGCCTTGTAATAGTACAACCCCTTCACCAGTACCAAACTGTCTATTCCCCACTTTCTCGATTAATTCTTTTGGCATGAGCATGGAGTATACGCTTTCAATAGCTGCTCCTATTACGATGATCACGCCAAAATTCAATCTTGAGCCAGTTGGGAAGGCTGTTGCATCCGGACGCTGGCAAGCAATAATGAGCCTCACGGCTAGAGAGCGTCCAAGCATAAGTATTTCTGAAACCTTGTGCATTACCGCTTCCGCCTTTTTCTTTTCTGTACCGAGTAACGCCAATATATTAGCCATATACTCATCCCAAATGAGTGTAACAGGGGTTCGTAATTTGTCCTCACCAGATTGTCTTTTGTGAAGGATATTGTAAACTATTTCCAAGGCTTCTATCGTCCTATCATACGGATAGTATCTCGGACAATCTCGCAGGTAAGCAAATGTGTCATCTTGCTTAAAGTCCGAGAAGTAACAGACCGAATCATCTCCACCTTGAAGGCATATTCTCGCAAAATACTGGTTAGTTAGATAGCTCTTCCCAGAGCCTGACATACCAGCGATTAAGGTCTGGCTGTTAGTCCTTGTAGACGCATCTGTAACCACAGGTATTCTATCGCCATACCCATACCATGCATCATAATCATATCCAATCAACAGCTCATCAGAAGATGTCATCGTATAACACTTCTTTCTTTGCATTTGCTCGTCCTTTGGCAGATTTCATTACAATTCTATTTCCATTGTATTCCCCGCCATACTCCAAGTCAGCAACAAAATGAATGTTCATTATGTCTGATATCGCTTCTTTCTTTTGTTGCCAGCGTTCCATCGGGATAGTAGTATAAAACTCTCTGACAATTACATTTTTACCCTTTAACTTTTTCTTATAGATAAGTATCGGTGCTTCGTTTTTCACATCTCGCCTATCACTAAAGGCGCGAAAAACATTTGCTTCATCTTTTCTGGCAGTAATTTCTCCTAAACCTTGTATAATTCCTACAGCTATGAATATAGGGACCACTATTATAAAAAACATGATGCTTCCATTAAAAATTGGTGCTAATAGTTCTGGAACATCAACCCCCATTTCAAACAGTTGTTTCAATTTGACTAGCCCCCAAATACCTGCTCCTAGTAACAGCCATAGTGTATTGATTATTGGGTAATTTATTAATTGCCCCATGCCAAGGGTTAATCTGTACCACTGTCGTTTTCTGTTATACCGAATCTGGTTATACTTTATGTTGTCCATTACAACCCTCCTTAAAAATAAGCAAAGGGATGGATGCTAAACCAGCCCTTTGCCCCTCTTAAAACTTATAGTGATTATGCCTTAAAGATTGCTTCGACTTTGCCCTTCATGTTAAAGCTAAGCTCGAGCGTATCGTTAAGCTTTACATCCTTCGGAAGAGTAGTTCCTTCTTTTAAGAACAGCTTGCCGGCTTTAAGACCAGTTACATTCTCATCTTCATAAACAATAAAAAGATTCTTACCAGTTATGGTTTCGCCTTTATCATTCTGAAAATTCAAATCCTGAATTCCAACAAATTTTGCTTTCATTGCTCTTGTCCTCCTTTCTACCAACCTGTCATGAATTACTGGCTATATTTCAAGTGGCCTCTTGATTTAGTCTTATTATAAGGTGTATAATGTCATACATCCACGACATAGTTGCGACAGATAACTTTAATTCAAAGAAGGAATATGTGATATATGTATAACAAATTTAAGTTTGGAGAACGAATTAGTAATTTACGAAAAGAGCGATGGAAGTTATATAAAAACCATATAAATAACAATCCAAATCCCTATGAAAAATATTCATTTTGCGGAACTCAAGAAACTTTAGCAGAAGCCTTAGAAGTCGAAAGGAGAGCAATAAGCGGATGGGAGACTGGTGCAACATCCCCATCTTTAGAAAATCTTGTTAATCTATGCGAGAAGCTCGACTGTGATGTTGATTATCTACTTGGAGCTGATAAATTACCAGACATAAGTCCAATATCATTAGCATCACACTATTCTGGTATATCCACCCCAATTATCAAATACGGATTAGAAAACCCAGATTATCTCGATTGCCTGAACTTTTTTATGAACCCTGACAACTGCTCAGCTTTATTTAACGATATTACATTAACAACATGGAGTGAATACTTAAACAATCGTATACTTGATGAAATCTATGACCCTTTGAAGACTTTGATTTGTAATACATTTCAGCGTTATCAAGCCTTCACACCTTTTAAAGATTATTGTTCAGATGGTTTCAAAGAAGAACTCGCTATTGCTTTACCTAAATCTCAGATGTTTTTCTCACAACAAAAACTAGGTACTGGCATAAATATTAAAGCTTGCATTAGTGCCGATATCTATATAAATTTGAAGTTGTCACCAAAAAACGAATCCAGTTATGATACTCTTTTGAATTTCTTGTCTAGAGAAGTATATGATGCACTTTACACAAAAGCACTTATTGAATTTCAAAAAGATAATCTAGGGAAATCTTTTGTTAATTTGTTTAATAGATATTTAGATGATTAACAAAAAAGGAAATGGAGCTGATTTGTTTCAGATCCATTTCCCTTTTTATTCTTCAATAGGCTTCCAATCATCACTATTCATGACATTCTCATCCTACTATTATTATTTTATTCCTCTATGATTTTGTACTCCTTACTTAGAGGACCATTAAAAAGTTCTTTTGCAGAACTACCAGTAAATTTTTCAATAGCGGTCTGAACAGCTGGCTTCATCAAATCCAAATATCTGCATACTCCACCTTTTCCATCGGTAACTGCCTGTACTGAACCAAACATGTCTGGATGGTCTTTTATGTATGCAATATATCCTTTCAGTTTAGCCACGCTATCACCAAGCCAATCTCCATGTGGGTCAACAATCATACGTACTACATTCCCATTTCCAATCTGCTGGAAGAAAATGAAATCTGGATACATAGGTTCCAACTTACCATTAATTATGTATGGAATTGCAAGAGATGCATTCAAGTTTCTTGCTTGATTTCTGTACCACGCTACATTTAAAGGTTTAGCCAACTCAGTTCTAAGAACCTTTTGTTCCAAAGGATTCAGGTTATGATACGACCAACCCATCTCGTCACTAATGATATGTTTTTCATATGCATCATATTCTTTATTCTGACGTGTGATACTTGCCCGAACGCTAAGATTACGTTCAATATATGGCTTTGTATTACCTTCAATAGCATCCCATCGTTCTCTATGTTCATCTGACACAGCATATCGATGTGGACCATATAAGCTAAGCAATTCTTCTGTCTTATTCTCTGCCCATATTTCCATTGCCTGAACAATTTCCATACAATATCCCACGGCAGCTATGCGACCAATTGCCTGAACATCAGAATCATATTCATCTTCTTTACGCTTATTGATATAATATTTAATCAAATCAGAAGCTCCTGCAAATACACTAACAGCATGCTTATAGTATGCTACCAATCTATCAGCATCATTCTCAACAAGCTCCTCTTTATCTTCGAATTCTTCTCCTGTCAATGGGTCAACTCGTTTTACCGTAACAGTTGTATTTTTGATATCTCCAAGAGAACGCTTAAATTCTGCTGGATGCTTTTTAATTTCACCCTCGATATTATTGTAGAATTCTTCCTGAATCTGACTTTCCAAGTCTGAATCCTCATCCATATCAGATGTAATAATATCAATACAATCCCACAAATCTAAGAAATGATTTGGCTTATCATGACGCACTTGTCTAGTAATGATTCCTTCGAAGCTTGATTTAATGACATCGCTATCTACCTTTGGAATTCGTGCTAAAGCGTCAGTCAATTCCTGTTCAGTTTCTTCGATATCATCAATATTCACAACAAAATCATCTTCTGTATTTACAGCAAATTCTGTTCCAGAAACAACATCTACTGGATTTTCACCATATGTTGATGGCTCACAAATTATACTAACACCTGTAACATCGAATGTAGTAGATACACCTGTTGTAGCAGATGTAGATGTACCTGCAGCTTGTAATTTTGACAGCTTCTTTTCGACTGTTTTCTTCGCTTCACCGAAGAATTTTACATCTGCTGGATTTTTAATAATTGTTGTTCCTGGCAAAGCAACGTTATCTTCTTTTAATCGTTCCACTACAGATTCTATTGTACTTGAATCATACTCAGGAAGATAACACGCTACGGTATTTAATTCTTCCATTGTAGGAACACGTCTTGCCAATGGTGTACGAATCATACGACCAATCAGCTGTGCAATATATGTAGAATCAGTTCGCTTACGTCTTGAATAAATAACCTCTGCACGAGGGCAATCCCAACCCGTTGAAATTGCATCCTTTGCAAAAACAACTCGAATATTAGTACGTTCCTCTACTTCTTCTGGTTTCACATACGGAATCTTTCCTGCAGTGGTAACAATATCCTCATGTTCACCAAATACGTTTGCAAAACAATCAGAAATATCAAGCCATGGAAGAGTCTTATGAATCTGAGCACACAAAGCAGTCAAGGTATCCGTTGTAACCTTATCCTCAACCTGTACAACCATTAATGGAATAACTACTGGCAGAACATCCTTATCCTTCTCTGTACAGTAATCTTTCCACTTCTTTGATGATTCTGCTAATTTCACACATGCCTGTGTTAAATCCTGATGTTTTGTGTCAGCAGCTTTCTTCGGAGTACGAAGTTCAATCGTATCCTTGATAAGACCAGAATCTCTTACTGCGGATACTGGAACATCAACAGATGCTTTCATATCACGATTCTTACGTCCTTGCATTGCATTATTGAATCGTTCTGGAGTAGCTGAAATACCAACTACGCAAGGCATTGGTTTATTCACTCCATCCTGACCATCAATGATAATGCTGTAAATAGTCTTATTAGCACTATCTGAAGTTCCTTTATCATTTCCTGAGCCAAGACCTCTATGTGCTTCATCAATGAACAGATACAAATGAATATCCGAATCATCAATTGTATCGTTCAATACATCATAAAATGAACGTCCACCCTCAGCTTCATTTGACAATTTCTTGCCCTTACCAAGTAACTGTCTATTCAAGAAATAAATGTGTCCAGGCATCAATTTGCTATGATTCTTTGCAAAATCTGGTCCAATAGCTTCCATAGCAGTTGCCCCATTAAGCAAATCAGTTGCTGCATCAAATCTCTTCATAGTCTGTTCATTCAAGCTCGGACTATCAGACAGCCATAAGATTACAGCTCTATCATCTCCCGCATATGTTTCATTACCATAAAATAATCCCTCTGCAACAGCAGCCGAAATAACCGTTTTGCCTGCACCAGTCGGAGCAGTCAACGCTACAGCAGAAAGTGAACCATCTGCTTCATAGCTACGTTGCATGGATTCCATCTTATTCAAAAGAGATTTCACTGCATCCTCCTGAAAACCCTTCAACCCATATTTCATCAGTCTAACCCTCCTTCACCACAAATCTCAAATGTTCTCAGGAATGTCTCGTACAATCTATGTACTTCCACTCCTGGTAGACGTTTACACATATTTGAATAACGTCTCTGGTCATCTGTAACCACAAACACTGTCTTAATTGATTGCGTTTTCTTCACTTTCTCACAGAACTTTGAAGCCTGACCGTAGTCAAAAAGTACTCCGTAGAAATCTGTGGTTAAATAGCTCTTACCAATACGCTTAATAATCGGTCCCTGGCATCCTGCCTGCATCCAAAGAATCGGAGCAATTGCATCAAATGCTCTATCAAGGCGAATAGGCCATGCAGATTCGTATGTCAATTCGCAAAATACGGCATTCGCTTTGAATCCATCTGATATAGGCATGTCATACCCCAAATCAATATCCTTTGATGGTTTACCATAATTTCCTGTCAATGGTTTACCATTCACATCATGACCTTCGATACTACATACTGTTCGAGGCCATGTAACATAATTTGCAATACCATATTTTTCCCATTCAGGGTCTGAAGGACGAAGCCCTTTTTCTGTGTATTTCTTCTCTTCTTCCTCAGATACTTCATTATTTGTTATACAGACACAGCGTCTTTTGCCACCGTCTTCAGCGTTAAGAAGATTCACAGCATGAAGGGTTGTTCCTGACCCAGCAAAAAAATCAACAACAAGAGCGTTTGTATGGTTTTCCAGATAAAACTTCAAAACATCGTGCACCGCATATAACGATTTTGGATAATCAAAACGTGTCCCTATCATACTGTTTAATATGTTGGTACCATATGTTTCCGCATTGTGTGTGCGCATATTCCAAACTCTTTTTGGTGGAGTAGTTCCTTTCTCTATATATTTTGCAATAATTGAACCATCTGTGTTTTTTCCTATAATTGTGGCTTTACCATTCTCAATATCTTCTATTGTTCCAGATGCTAAATAATATACAGTTCCTGTTTTGTTATCTTTATTCCAGTTTTTTATACGAAGATAACCTTTTTTCCAACTAGTTCGAGCTTGTTCTGGAATCAAACTCCACAATCGTTCATCTCCATCTTTGCTTAATGGCCACAATGCTGTACATCCTTCTGGCACAAATACTGTATTTCTATCTATACCCGCTTTAACAACATCTCCTATTTCGTGTATTGTTCCATCGTCATTATTTACATATACAGGATAAAACTGATTTGGACGAGATAAACGTTTTGCTTGTGGTGCTCTTCTTCTAAATCCAAGCCATTCTATTTCTCTATCAGCTTCCTTTTTTACTTTTTCATCAAGCATGTTAACAAGCTGTTGCTGAACAGTAGCTATTCCAAATTGAAGAATAAATATGTATTCTTCTACTCTTGAGAACTGTCCTGCTCGAACAACTCCTTTAGCACTAATTACACTTGTAATCATTTGTATGTTTGCTTCAGGGAAAATCTGCTCTAACAAGAGAGCTAAGCGAGCATATTCTTTCTCATCAATCGTAACAATCAACACAGAATCTTTAGGATTCAGCAGCTGCTTCGCCAGTTTCAGACGACGTTCCATGAAAGCAAGCCACTTGCTGTGCTTGTACTGGTCGTCATCTGAAACATAATTGTTGTTGTATTTCCAGCTGCGGTTTCGGTTATTGTACGGCGGGTCAATATAGATGCAATCCACCTTGCCTGCGTAAGCGTAGGTCAATGCTTCCAGCGCATGATAATTTTCCGAATTAATTACCATATGATACGGGTCATCAGGATTGCCTCTCTCCACACGGTCAATTTCTTTCAAACCTGGATAAATTACATCTCGATAACTTACAAGAACTGCAATATCTTCAATTTCAACCTCTTTTATTTCAACATCATACTCAAGAGTTGCCTTACCTTCTTTGATTGCTTTTACAACCCACGGAATCTTATTTTCATCAGCCTCTTCATTGCCACGTTTAGGAAGAATATTCACGGTATCACCAGGAATCGGTTCTTTCTTGTACAATCTAATCGCTTCTGGCAAATTACGTTCAAACACAAGACCATATGAATGGTCCTTCACATATTTCTGAATCTGACGAGCAAGTTCAGGATTTAACTTTGCTACCTCAGAAATGATTTCATTAATATTAGCCATATTACCTATACCTCCTTCTCCATATTTTCTGCAATAACCCTTGTAGCCTCTTTAAGGGCGGTTCTTCGTATAAATTCACTATACGAAGCATATTCTTCTAACTTTGCCGCCTTTTTTAGCTCTTCAACTTCTTCACTCACACGAATACTCATAGATATTGTTTTATTCATATTAGTTTCCTTCTGTAAGTAATTATATCTACAATTCGCTACATCCTCAACACATTTCTCCATAATTAAGTTATAAAAAAAGAACTCCTAATCAATTTAGAAGTTCTTTTAAGCATGTTCTCTTTAATTGGTCGCAAATCAGTCGTAATTTCCGACTCCTAATGACTCAAACCATTGATTTTACTATACTTATTCACTAAGTGGCTTCATTGTTGGAAATAATAAAACATCTCTTATAGAATAGGAATTAGTAAGAAGCATAACTAATCGGTCAACCCCTATACCAAGTCCACCTGTTGGGGGCATACCATACTCAAGGGCATTTAAAAAATCTTCATCGATTGCGTTGGCTTCGTCATCTCCGGCTGCACGCAGTTCTTCTTGGTGCATAAAACGACCTCTTTGGTCAACCGGATCGTTAAGCTCTGAGAAGGCATTTGCGTGCTCACGGCCTACTATAAAGAGTTCAAATCTTTCTGTGTAATCAGGATTTGAAGGTTTGCGTTTTGAAAGCGGTGATATCTCCACTGGATGATCCATAATGAATGTCGGCTGAATCAGGTGTTCTTCAACGTACTTTTCAAAAAAGAGGTTTAAGATATCTCCTTTGCCATGATGATTTTCATAATTAATATGATGCTCTTTCGCAAGTGATTTTGCAGCTTCTAGATCAGCTACTTCATCAAAATCAACGCTTGCATACTTTTTAACCGCATCTACCATTGTAAGTCTTTCAAATGGCTTTTCAAGGTCAATAGTTATGCCATTATATTCAACAACAGCTGTTCCTATTACTTTCATCGCTGCGTGTCTAATAACCTCTTCTGTGAGATTCATAATGTCATGATAATCTGCATAGGCTTCATATAATTCAAGGATTGTAAACTCTGGATTGTGTCTTACAGACATACCTTCATTACGAAAAACACGTCCTATTTCATAGACCCTGTCAAATCCACCTACAATAAGGCGTTTTAACTTAAGCTCAGGTGCAACACGCATGTACATATCAATATCTAATGCATTATGATGCGTTATAAACGGGCGCGCTGCCGCCCCACCTGCAATAGAATGAAGAACAGGCGTCTCAACTTCAATATACCCTCTATTATCTAAGAAATTTCTCATTTCTCTTATAATCAAACTACGTTTAATAAAAGTATCCTTTACTTCAGGATTAACAATCAGATCCACATAACGCTGACGATATCTAAGTTCTGTATCTTTTAAACCATGATACTTTTCTGGCAATACTTTTAAGCTTTTAGATAAAAGTGTTACTTCCTTAGCTCTTATAGAAATTTCACCTTTTTGTGTTCTGAATATAAGTCCCTTTATCCCTACTATATCACCTATATCATATCTTTTAAATTCTGCGTAGGCTTCCTCGCCTAGCTCATCTTTTCTTACATAAGACTGAATTTTACCCTCTTTATCTTGAATATGAATAAAAGATGCTTTACCCATATCACGTTTGGCCATCAGACGCCCAGCCACTGCTGTTTCAGAGTTTTCTAATGTTTCAAAGTTTTTATGGATCTGCTCGCTATATCCTGTTACTTCAAATTTTGTAATTTGAAAAGGATCTTTACCTTTCGCCTGAAGCTCTCTTAATTTCTCGTATCTTACTTTGATCTGTTCATTAAGATTTTCTTCATTGTGTACTTCATTTTGTTTTTCCATATTATCAGACAACCTGATTCCTCCTCTAACCTTGCTAAGCCTTAGTTTGAAATTTCTAATATCTTATATTTATCTATACCATATGCAGTTTCTACTTCTACTTCTACTCCTACTTTATGATTTAAAAGAGCTTCTCCCACTGGAGACTCATTAGATATTTTGCCATTTGCCGGATCAGCTTCTGTAGAGCCTACTATTAAATATTCTACTTCTTCTTCAAAAGAGTAATCATAAAGTCTTACTCTATAACCTGGCTTTACAACATCTATCTTAACATCTTCTGCATCAATAACAACTGCATTTTTAAGCATATTTTCAAGTTCTGCTATTCTCGATTCTATCTCAGCTTGTTCTTCTTTTGCTGCATCATATTCTGCGTTTTCTGATAAGTCCCCTTGTGCTCTTGCTTCCTTAAGCTTCTCAGCTACATCGTTACGACGAACTGTCTTTAAGTTTTCTAGTTCTGCTTCTAATGTCTTTATCCCCTCGTATGTGAGTAATACCTTTTTGCTTGCCATTTTGTTACTCCCTTTCCTAAAGTATAGACTATTTTTATATGTTTCTAGTAAAAACTATGTTTATCTCATTGACTATATTTTATAATTTAACAATTATAACCTACACTACTTGTATTGTCAACTTACACTCTAAAATAATATAGGAGTACTTATATATTGCCTTTAGTTGAGTAAGGATATACAAGTTGCTCTTTGGTTAAAAATGGTGTCTCAAACTTTCTAAAATCTTTTCTATATCTGCATAACTTTCTACAGTGGTCAAAGCTCTTCTTATATGCGCAGCACCATGAACACCTTTAATATAAGAAGTAAGATGCGATCTCATTTCTCTTATGCCTGTATAGTTTCCTTTATAGTCTATGAGCATCTTAGCATGTTTTAGAATAACTTCTATTCTTTCATCAAATGACGGTTCTTCAAGTAACTTACCTGTCTCTAAATAGTGTAGTATTCTTTTAAATAACCAAGGATTCCCTTGTGCTGCTCTGCCTATCATCAGGGCATCACACTTTGTATAATCCAGCATACGCTTAGCATCTTCTGGTGTTTTAACATCTCCATTGCCTATGACAGGAATCGTTATGTTTGCTTTAATCTGTTTAATAATATCCCAATCAGCAACGCCACTGTAAAATTGTTCTCTTGTTCTCCCATGTACTGTGATAGCACTCGCACCTGCCTCGGCTGCTATTTTAGCTACTTCTACAGCATTAACCGTGTTTTCATCAAATCCTTTTCTTATTTTAACTGTAAGTGGTTTATCTAACTGGCGTACAACCTTATAAATAATATCACCTATTAGTTCTGGTGTTTTCATAAGTGCTGAACCTTCACCATTCTTAGTAATCTTAGGTGCAGGACATCCCATATTAATATCAATAAAGTCTACATCACTTTTAGCAACCTCTTTTGCTGTTTTAGCTAAAATGTCAGGATCACTTCCAAAAAGCTGTGCGCCTATCGGATGTTCTTTTGGGTCAATATATAGTAAGTCATTTGTTTTCTCATTTTTATACAGCAACCCTTTTGCACTTACCATTTCTGTATATACCATACCACATCCAAACTCTTTGCAAATGAGTCTAAAAGGAAGGTCTGTAACACCTGCCATAGGTGCTAAAAATACATTGTTAGGAGTTGTTACATTCCCAAATTTCATTTGTAATCATCCTATCTGTTTTTTTGATAAATAAGTTCTAGCCCTTTTAGAGTTAATAACCCATCATAGTGATCTATTACATTTGTACCATCTTGTATGACTTTTGCAAGCCCTCCCGTAGCGATAATCTTAAGCTGCGGGCAGTTCATTTCTTCTTTTGCCTTATTAACAATGTATTCTACCTGCCCTATATAGCCATACACAAGGCCTGTTTGCATACTCGTAATAGTATTTTTTGAGTCTAAGATTCCCTTTGTTTTTTTTATTTCGATATGAGGAAGCTGCGCTGCACTTCTCCAAAGTGCATCTGCACAAATGCGCATCCCCGGCGAGGTGATGCCCGCTATAAACTCCCCTTTTTCATTTACAATATCATAGGTAGTAGCTGTCCCAAAGTCAATGACCATACAAGGTCCTCCATATAATTCATAGGAGGCTACAGAATTAACGATTCTATCAGCGCCTACCTCCCTTGGATTATCTGTTCTTATAGAAATCCCAGTCTTTAAGCCAGGTCCTATTATAAGCGGTTTTTTATTAAAATATTTTTTGATACTATTGGTAAGTGAATACATAATATCAGGAACAACTGAAGAAATAACAACAGCCTCTATGTCTTGGGGCGTTATACTTTTTTGTCTTAATAGTTCAATCATAGTAATACCATATTCATCGGATGTTCTAGGGATTTGAGTAGTTAATCTATAACTGCCTTTGAGGTGTCCGTCTTCCATAGCGCCAACAACTATATTTGTATTACCAACATCGATTACTAATATCATCTTTATTCCTTCTTTCGTAAATTTTCTTAATCTCTCAAGCATATATATCTCAAAAAGCAGACACTAAAAGTGTCTGCTAAATCTCAATATCTTAATTTCTTCAGCGCATATACAATTGGCGGAACAATAAGCCCTGTTCCTATAGCTTCAACTAAGCCGCTTGTTGATACGATTGTTACCACAAGTGCTACAACTTCTTGTAATTTATCCGGAAATGCAAAGGTTGTAGCAATAGTAAGCGCACCTAATGTAAGAATAGTATTTGTAAGTGAACCTGCTATACTCCCCATAATATAAGCTATAGTATCTTTTTGAGATACATCCTTAATCCATCTATACATATAATATGCTGCAACTCCTATAAAGACTCTTGGTAAGATTGATACTAAAGGATTTCTAAAAAGTTGATCCAGCCACCCTGGTGCCGTAAGCGCTCTTATAAAACTTATTGTCCCCATTACAGTTCCGAGTGCAATTCCTTTTTTAGGTCCTAGTATCATAGCTCCTACGATTACAGGTATATGTATGGTACTCGCAGATATAGGCCCTAAAGGAATAAGTCCTATCGGGGTATAAGCTAGTAACACAATAATCCCACTGAGCATACCTAAAACGGTTAAATCTTTTACACTAACTTTTTTACTTTCCATATTTACACGCTCCTCGTTCTCATTCTCCCCTATTAGGAGATACAAGACATTTTTTTTGCGTCTTAATTATAAAACACGTAGAAGAATTTTTCAAGAAAAACCGTGTAAAAAATATTCTCAGCATAGCTATTCTTCAAGTAGTTGTGCTGCAAACCCTTTGCCCTCACTGCCATATTTATTTTCAATAACTCCCAATATTTCTTCACATGTATTTTTTTTTGCTTTTAAGATCACAATATCTCTTACAATCTGCCCATTTTGTGTACGATAAATCATATACCACATTTTGAGTGACTTTAGAAGTTCAGCTTCTTCTAATTGAAAGTTTTTAATTTCTAATGCCGCTCCTATATCATCATAAAACATAGGGTCTTCATTACGCTCTTCTATGAAGATCTCTCCATCTTTATTAAAGCCTAAGCTAATAATACAATTTGTACTTTCTGCAATAGCTGATAACTTACTAAGTACTTCTTCTTTTATTCCTGCAGGTAGATCTTGGTATTCTTCATTTAAATAATATTTTTGTACATAAGGTGATACTGATACCACTATATCTTTTTCCATAAATATTTCCTTTCTTATTTACATTATTTAACTATCCTATCCTTATCTATACCTTCACTTATAGATTATATATACCCATATATCCCTCTTACCGAGACTTCACCGCTAAAAATAGTCTTTTCATTATTATCACTATCTATAACGACTAAGGCGCCATCTTCTGCAATATCTTTTGCATAGGCGATATATTTCCCCTCAGAAGTTACTACTTGAATATCATGATGGAGTGTAATACAATTTTTTCTATATCTTTTTAAAAAACCAGCTATGCTTTTTTCATCTTTATAATGCATATAATCGGCCTCAAATAAGTGAAGAAATTCCTTAACAATATATCTGCGCAAATAAGTTTTACCACTCTCTAGATAGAGTGACGTTGCATGCGGAAGTTCTCCTTCAAAACTTTTTATATTGACATTAACACCTATACCCAAAATAATATGATTAATGCCATCCATTTCTGCACTCATTTCAGCAAGAATACCGCATACTTTTTTTCCGTTAATAACAATATCATTAGGCCACTTTATTTTACAGTCTAGCCCCGTAACCCTCCTAATAGCTTCACACATATTAAGCCCTGCAAGAAGTGTCAACTGACTTGCTTGTCCAGGTATAATATGAGGTCTTAAAATCAAGCTCATCCATATGCCTGTTCCACTTGGCGAATCCCAAGTTTTACCCAACCTGCCTTTTCCCATAAGCTGTTTATCAGCCATGATAAGTGTTCCTTCTGCGGCCCCTTCTCTAGCAAGAGTCTTTGCCACCTCATTGGTAGAATCAACCTTTTCATAATAGTGTATGTCTTTCCCCAACAGCTTAGTATTTATGATACTTGCTATTTCTGACTGTGTAATCACATCAGGCGTGGCAATAAGCCGGTATCCTCTTTTGGTAATGGATTCTATATGATAGCCATCTTCCTTAAGCTTATTAATATTTTTCCAAACCCCTGCTCTTGTAACCCCTAATTTACTGCTAATTTCTTCTCCAGATACATACTGATCTTGTCCTTTTAAAAAAGCAAGTACTTTCTCTTTCATAGTCCACCTCTTTAAAATGATATGTTAAATGATTAAAAAGCCGAAAGTAGGCTTCGGCTTTTTAATCATTTATTATTCTTCTGTTCCTTCTGACTTAGGTACAGTATTTTCTTCTACTTCAAAATCAAAAATATTAAGTTCTTCTAAATTTTCAGTATCGATCTCTTCACCCTTCATAATCTTTCTGAATTCTTTACCTGTAAGTTTTTCTTTTTTAAGAAGGATTTCAGAGGCCTTATGGAGTATATCCATATTGAGTTCAAGTATTTCTTTAGCTCTGCTATAGCACTTTTCTATAAGTGTTTTTATGTGTCTGTCGATCTGCGTTGCAATATCTTCACTATAATTACGTGTATGATTAAAGTCTCTTCCTAAGAAAACTTCTTCTTGCTCATCTCCAAATTTCATTGGACCAAGTTCACTCATACCATATTTTGTAACCATATCACGGGCAATATGTGTCGCACGTTCAATGTCGTTTGAAGCCCCTGTTGTGATATCTCCAATGACTAATTCTTCTGCTGCACGTCCGCCTAATAGAGATACAATTTCATCTACCATTTTTGTCTTTGTCATATACATTCTGTCTTCTTTAGGTATAGGCATTGTATAACCGCCTGCAAAACCAGTTGGAATTATTGAAATACTATGGACAGAGTCTAAGCTATCTAAAACTTCATGTATAAGTGCATGCCCTATTTCATGGAAAGCTGTAATACGTTTTTCTTTTTCTGTAATGACATGACTCTTCTTTTCTGTCCCTACAGTAATCTTAATAAACGCTTTTTGAACTTCTTCCATATCAATAGCTCGTTTTTTATGTCTAGCCGTAAGGAGAGCTGCTTCATTCATAAGATTAGCAAGGTCTGCCCCTGTAAAGCCTGATGTAGTTCTTGCAATTGTATCAAGATCTACATCTTCTTGCAGCGGTTTGCCTTTTGCATGTACTTTTAAAATCGCACTACGCCCTTTAATATCTGGTCTTCCAACTACAATCTGTCTGTCAAAACGTCCTGGTCTAAGGAGCGCTGGATCAAGAACGTCTGCACGGTTAGTTGCTGCAAGAATAATAACCCCTTCATTTGCACCAAAACCATCCATTTCAACTAAAAGCTGATTAAGGGTTTGTTCTCTTTCATCATGGCCTCCGCCAAGTCCAGCTCCACGTTTTCTACCTACAGCATCTATCTCATCTATAAACACAATAGATGGTGCATTTTTTTTCGCTTGCTCAAATAAATCTCTTACACGGGATGCTCCCACCCCTACAAACATTTCCACAAAATCAGACCCCGATATACTAAAGAATGGCACACCGGCTTCACCTGCTACTGCTTTTGCAAGAAGTGTCTTACCTGTCCCTGGAGGTCCTACAAGAAGCATTCCTTTTGGAATCTTAGCACCCACTTGAATATAACGATTTTGGTTTTTAAGGAAGTCAACGACCTCCGCCACCTCTTCTTTTTCTTCATCTAGACCTGCAACATCCTTAAACGTAATACTTCCTTTTTCATCTATTGTCATTTTGGCCTTACTTTTACCAAAAGACATGATCCGGCCGCCGCCACCGCCGCCACCTTGCATCTGCTGAATAAAAAATATCATAATAAAAATAAACATTCCGACTATGAGTATAATCTGCATAATAGGCAAAAATAAACTCGGCTGCGGATATTTTGTTTCATAGATTAATGCACTTCTAACATCGTCTGCCAAGCTATGATAAAAGGTCATAAATTCTTGCTGTACAACTGGAACAGTTGTTGTCTGCCCATCTTTATAAACTACCTTAGCATGACCTGCACTGCCATCTGAAAGTTCTATAGTTATTCTTTCTACTTGTTTACCTTTAATATCCTCGATGACTTGCCCATAGGACTTCGCATTTATATTTTGAGATACATTTCTATTTGTTCCATAAAAAACTGCTATAAATAATACAGCAACTATAATGAGGTACAGATAGGTTCCCTTAAATGTCTTTTTCAAATTTTATTTCCTCCTTCCCTTTTATTCTATTCTCTGTTAACTGCAATATAAGGTATATTTCTATAATATTGCTTGTAGTCAAGACCGTATCCAATAACAAATTCATTTTCAATTGTAAAACCTGTATATTGTACATCAACATTGGTCTGTCTTTGCTCAACTTTATCAAGCAACGTACATATCTTAATGCTTTGTGGTCCTCTTTCCCTTAAAATACTTTTAATGTATCTAAGTGTTCTTCCTGAATCAATAATATCTTCAACAATTAAGACATGTTTTCCTTCAATGGGCTCATCTAAATCTTTTAAAATTTTAACTACCCCACTGCTTTTATATTCATCTCCATAACTTGATACTACCATAAATTCCATTTTAATAGGCACTTGTATGTGTTTAACAAGATCTGTCATAAACATAACACCGCCCTTAAGTATGCACAAAACAATGATTTCTTGCCCTTCATAATCCTTTGTAATCTGCGCTCCAAGTTCTTTAATGCGTTTTTGTAACTCATCTTCTGATATGAGCGTTTCTAATTTTAACATGGTCCCTCCTGTAACTAATTGAAAATTATTTTTATTTCTAGTACCTGTTTAGTGGCTTCAGTGACATAGTAATTAGCACTTAATCTACTCCCAATAATCCATATAATTTCTTCTCCATCTGCTATAAGCGGTATACTATCTCTCTGAGTTTTAGGAACTTTATCGTCTATAAAAAACTTCTTAAGTTTTTTAGTTCCTTCCTTAGTGGCAATATAATCATGCGGTAATCTTGTACGCATCTCCAATCCAGCCTTTATTTTACCATAATCAATATACTTAGTATACATTTTTTCATTTTTTTGGTTAATTGATTCTTTTTTAACTACTGTAAGTATAACAGTTCCTCTAGCTTCTGGCACTTCTTTTATACCTAGATCAAGAGGATATCTATAAGAAACATCTTCGGACTCTTTATACCCTATAATTAACTCCTCATATTCTTTATATGCCACAATATTGTGCGGGAGACAAATCTTCTTACCACTTTGCAAATCGCAAAGTCCAATGATACTCTCCAAATGCTTTAAAGTAATATCTTTGACAATAGTATTTAATGCTTCAAGGGCTAATAAAATAACTCTTCTCTGAACATACTTATGATACTCTTGAAACTGTGTTAAATTTATGGATATGTTCCCCTTAGACTTTACAGCGCACTTTTCAAATAGTCCATGGGTATGCATCTTAAGAAACGCTTCGCCTTCACGATATAACTCACTATGTTCCCCGAGCAGATTAACAATATTAGGATTAATATTTTGTTCTATATAGGGTATGCACTCTAACCGCACTTTATTTCGTGTATAAATAGTCATAAAGTTTGTATGATCATCTTTATAACTTATACCATGATATAAACAGTAGGCTTCAATTTCTGTTCTTTTAAGACATAGGAGCGGCCTAATAATATTATCTCTCTGAGGGGGTATACCTCCTAAACCATTTATATCTGTTCCTCTTAAGAACCGCATAATCAAAGTCTCAGCCTGATCATTTTTATTATGTGCTGTTACTATTTTACTACAATGATTTGATAAAGATATAAAGAAATTATATCTTTCTATTCTTCCTGCTTCTTCTTCTGATATCCCGTGCGCTCTCGCCAACTGCTTAATGTTACAATTATGTCTATAGTACGGAAGCTCCCACTTCTTACATATCTCTTCAACAAATAATGCATCACGCTCTGCTTCATCACGTATGCCATGATGTATATGCGCTACTTTTATTTGGATATTATAATAACTTTGGTACCTATGCAGAAAGTGAAGTAACATCATAGAATCTGCACCGCCTGATACACCTACTACTAAATTATCCCCATTTTGTATAAGGTTATACTTACGTATAAAATTTCTCACTTTATTTTCTATAGCCTTCAACATTCTAATCTCCTCATACCTCCACTCAAATTCTACTGCTTAAAATATCCTTTTAATAAATTCATCTCTCCATTATAATATAAATTAGGTTTAAGCACTATCTAATTATTTAAAAATTCACTAATAAGAAAGGGTGGTTACTATGCCATATATTGATTCAAAAGTTACAACCCCGCTTACAGAACAAAAAAAAGAAATACTTAAACAAGAGCTTGGAAAGATTATTACACTTATTCCAGGCAAGAGCGAAAATTATTTGATGCTAGGCTTTGAAGATAATTATTCTCTATACTTCAAGGGTATGAAATTAGATTTTGGTGCTTTTATTGAAGTAAAGATCTTTGGTGCTGCTCCTAAAGCTGCACTAGATAAAGTTACACAAGAAATATGTGCGCTCTATTTACGCGAGCTTGACATTCCATCTGACTGTATTTACATTAAATATGAAGAAGTTTCTGCATGGGGATTTGACGGCCGCAATTTTTAAATAAACATAGCTACTGCTAAAGCAATAATCCCAACCCCACAGATAATCAAAGAGATATTAAAAAATTTATCAATCTTTTGGGCCATGATATTGCCCTTTTTTTTATGTGCAGTTTTTCTCTCCATTTCTTTATAAACATAAGGCATGGGATTTTTTTTAAGATGATTTTCTACTATATGCTCTGCATATAAAAATAAATTATCTGGCATATAAGGTTTCTTACTCTCTTTTAATATAAAAATTGCTTTTTCATACCAATCACTGTTTTCACCATCTATTGTAATTTGTTTTTTCATCTTATTCTCCTTAGCATATTAATAATTAGACATTTGCCAAATCACAACAACTTTATTCATTCTCTAAGGACTTTTACTGAATATATTATATTAAAATAGATAAACTATATAGGTATATTCATTTAGAACAATTCTATTTATATACTTTATTAACTTAAGGAGGTTTTATTTATGCCTGATTTAAGATGTCATGTTGATAGTTGTGCCTATCATCAAGATAATTATTGCTCTGCTGGCCGTATCAGCGTAGATGGCAAAAGAGCATCTGATCCTGATGCTACATGCTGCAATACATTTATCCCGCAATCAGCCCAAAACAGCATGTCTTATGAACCTACTCCCCATATGAGTGTTCAATGTGATGCAGTTAAATGTAAGTACAACTCTGATTACGTGTGCGAAGCATCTAGCATTCAAATTTCGGGTGAAAATGCTTGTCACGATTCCGGTGACACATTGTGCGCAACTTTTCATGAAAAATAATAGTTAATAAAAAACCAAAAGATACGCTTTAAGGGTTTAAGCCTTAAAGCATATCTTTTAATTTTTTTGCCATATCCTCGCGACAATAATGGTCATATCATCATTTTCTGCATTACCTAATAAGTCTCTGCTTTTCTTCATAAGATATTCAGCCATATATGAAGGATTATTCGTATTAGCCTCTAGTATAAAATGTTTAAAAGTATCTTCTTTTCCCAAAAGTTCATTCTCTCCTTGCAGCATTCCATCTGTAACCATAATAATTACATCTCCATCTTTAAGCTGCTTTTTACAAACTTCTATATCTACATCATTGAGTATCCCTATCGGCAATGTACTTGCTTGTATCGTCATTACTTCATTATTTCTCAGAATAAAACTAGTTGCTGCCCCTAATTTTAGAAATTCTGCAACACCCGTATATTCATCAATAAGTGTAATATCCATCGTTGAAAAATTTTCAATATCTGATTTAAGGACAAGGACTGAATTAATAATTTTAACAGCAAGATCATTTTTAAATCCTGAGTCCATAAAGTTTTCCAAAAGTTCTATAGTCGCTGTGCTTTCTTCAGATGCCAGCTTACCGCTTCCCATACCATCTGCAAGTGCAAGTAAATACTTCCCTTCTTCAACTTCCATGCAACTGTAAACATCCCCTGATATCTCCCCTTTTGCATGAAATGCGGCCCCCGCAGCTACGCCATATGATTTAGTCACTTTGAACTTAAAGTACAGGTATTTTTCTTGTTCATTACATTCTAATCTTTCTGTTTCAACCTTAACATCAAGTGCCTTATTAATGGCTTTTTTAATACCCTCTTTTATCTCCATATCATTCTTATAATAAGGGGTATACACATGTATTTCTTCTTTTCTTCCATTGTTCTCAAGCACCATAATATCTTTCGTTTTAATACCGTTGCTATGAAGTATTTCTTTAATGAAGTTTTCATCTTCTTTATTGAAATAGAACTCTTTTTCTATATCTACACAAAGCTTTGAAATACTTTCAGCAATAGCTTCAAATTGTTGACCTACAAGACTCCTACTCTCTACAAATCTATTTTTCCACATAAGGTTTTGTTTAAATAAATCTAATTTAAAACTTAGGGTACAAGCAAAACTTTCTGCATTAGGACAAGCCTTCTTAAAACTCTCAGGTATATCCCCTATCTTTAATTGACCTTTTTGCTCTATCAAATCCAACATTTTATAAGCATTTTGATACGTTTTATCAATATAATCCCTCCAGCAAAATTCCTTCATAGAACAATTTTGGCACATTTTTTCTCCGGTATCTTCTATGATATGATTAATATCTTTTTCATCTAGGAACACTTTCTTATCAGATATTTTTTCAAAAGTATGACTCAAATTATAAAAAGCTCTAGAAAATTGGCTTAATTTCTCAGTAATAATCTTCTGTACTCTCATAAGATGTTTCTCTTCTTCTTTTGATGATTCACAGGCAAACCAAGCTGCGATACCAAAATATCTTTTAGGTATTAATATACTTATTATATACGCTGTAAGATATGCTCCAAATATCTGCATATCAATGATGCGATTATTAAATAAAGCAAAACCCAATAATAGTCCTATCCCTGTTGCAAATATAACACCCATTCTGCCTAGTGTAGCGAAGATCGTACCTGTAAGTACTGCCAATGTATAGATGGCAACAAAATGAGGGGGCATATACCCTATAATAACTAACAATGTACTCATGACCAACGTCATAGTTACACCTATATTCGTTCCCCCAAGATACGTGATTGCAATAATGATTACAAAGGTAATAACATCTCTAAAGTAAATACGTGTAAACAGCGGGACTTGTATGTAGAAATCAACTAACCCACCAAGAACACATGCTGCAAAAAAAGCCATGCTAATATTTTCTTTTTGAGTAAGCTGTACTGTTCTATTCTTACTAATGATTTCTGCACTACAGCATAAAATAACAACTAAACCTATACTAATAACCGCTTCTAATAATCCTGTTAATACATCAAATACTTTAAAACCGTTAATAATGACTAATAGCGTATTAATACAAAAAATTGCGCCACATGTAATAATAGCTTGATTTCTTAATGTAAATTTTGTACCGCTCATATACATATAACCTCTGAATAAAACAATGAGTATAATAATAAATAAATATTTAAGTATGTGTGTATCAAATACCCCCAAAGAAATAAGACCTATCAAACTCATAATACTTGTCCACTTTCTAAGTGTTTTATCAAAATATACTGCACCTATATAACACACACTTAAAGTATAAAACGTGTCAAACACAATAATTCTGCTTAGAAAAAAACCTATAATACAAAGCATGACTTGTGCCCACTTAATCATTTTTAAGTTTTCAAATAACTTCTCTCTCTTTTCTTCTTTTGTACGAATCAACATAATCTCTCCCTTCCACAGTAATATTAATTATACAAAGAGAGAGTTTATATTTTTGTAAATATATGGAAATATTTCAAAAAACTTTGCGACAATATACTTTGATTTCATAAACCTATATTTATTTATTTCCTAGGAAAAACAAGTATCCTTCTTCATTTTCACAACTTATTGTCGAAAACCATTATTTATGGGTTATTCCTTATACATTATTCTTTAGATCTTTTTTCTATAGCCAATATACTGCCAGCGCCTACAATAATATAAAGCCAGCCCGAGATAACAATTACTGATACAATAAGTTGCCCAAACCAATTGTAGGCCGAAATATCACCATATCCTACAGTAAAAAAAGTAATTATTGTAAAGTAAATAACTGAGGATAATCCCATATGTCTTCCTTTCACATGATATCTAATACACTGTGGATCCAGGGCTATAGCCCAGTAAACCATATTAACAATATTAAGCAAGAGAATAATGAGCCATGAAACTACCATAAATACTTTAAAACGGTTAAAATTTCTAATCCCCTTTTTATCAAAATCCTTATAGACAATGTATTTTTCTATATTTTTATAAATAGCTATGTAGTTCATAACAATAACTAAGGCATCAAATATAAGAAGACTTATCTGACCAATAACTAAGGCAAGCTTAGTCAAGTTGTTTGTATAAAGCAGTCTCGTATCAGAAAAAAAAAGCATTTTAGTAATAAATATACAGATAACAGGCAGCCAGATCAAATTACTCTCAGACCTTTTGAGATCTTTATTATCAAAAAAATTTTGAGTAAAATAATTGATAATAATAATAATCAGAGTAGGGATAAGAATAATTCCGACATAGATAAGGGCTTTTCCTATAGCAGACAATAACCCTATATGAATCATTTTATCTAAAACAGAGTGATATAAGTCTATGTAAATACTTAAAATAATAATAAGTCCACTGATAATTACTAATGCATAGAGATACCTATCAGGTAAATTTTTCTTTAGGGATATAATATATTGCTTAATAAAATAACTTACTGCATTATAAAGCTGTGTACTATTTAAAATCCATATAAAAGTAAATAAAATGAAAATGAACAATACCGCTATAACAATGATATAAAAACCTATAGTAAAAGTTTTATCATTTTCTCCATTTAACATTTTTAGTATTTCTTGTACTATACTAAGCATCTAATCCCTCCGACTCAAATAACATCCCTATGGCATATTATTCTTATACTGTCCAAGTTATACCTATCAAAAATATCTAGGCGCACACAAAAAGAGCCAGCACAACTTTGAGTTATACCAGCTCTTAATGTATTAAAATTATAATCAAATGGTCGCTATAGGGCTCGAACCTATGACCCTCTGCTTGTAAGGCAGATGCTCTCCCAGCTGAGCTAAGCGACCAGATGGTAGCGGAAAAGGGATTTGAACCCCCGACACCACGGGTATGAACCGTGTGCTCTAGCCAACTGAGCTATTCCGCCGTACTGCTTGTAATCTCAAGCACTTTTGTATTATAGCTTATAGCTTGTCATAATGCAAGTGTTTTTTTACTATTTTTTTATAACTTCTAATGATTTTTATTTTTTCCTTTTTTATGGAGAAATTCTTCAAATTTTTCCTTGTATTTAATCTTTTATTTTACTCATACTATTTCTATAAGATAAATAATCTAAAACCCATAATAATATTCTCTATGCAAAAAATATTCTTATGGTTATTTTTTATCTTAAAAAACAAATGAATTTAGCGCTACCTCGCACTTACTTGGTGATATATAACAGTATCACAACGGCGCATCCTTTTAATAAATAGATAAACATTATGGATATATTTATAATGTTTATCTATTTTATTAGCTAAAGATATTTAATGTTACTTTTAGATTTCAAGTGTATTACCCTTAAGCATCTTATTATAACAACTGCATCTTTTTTAACCTATTTAATATTTGCTCATTATAACGTTCAAATTCTTTTGTGCCTCTTTCTCTATCCCCTGGTACATTTGGCCTATAGGCTATATATTCTTGTAATACATCAAGTATTTGTTCCTGTCCATCATTATAAATACGCCCATGCATATGAATATTCCTTGAGTTCATCCCATAGTACTCTAAAAATATCCCCCTTTCATCCTCGTCTACAACAAACTTAATCGTCCAATCTTTTTGTGGAATCTTTTTTTTATTTCCTACAAATACATCTGCTTCATCAATAGTTATGCTGCATGTCTCAAACTTTTTACTAAATACCTCTTTAATTCTACACATCTATATCCCTCATCCTCTCCTTTAAAATAACCAAATTTATTATATGCAGCATTATGCTGTATATTCATAAAAATTATTATACTTATTGGATATATTTAAAAATCGTATGTTAGGATATATCTAACTATCTTTCACCTTTTTAATTATGCACAATACACAAATTAATATTTTTTCAAATAAAAAAGGACTATAGCCCAAGCTATAATCCTTTTTTATACAACTCTTTTTACGCACTTTTACCGCAGCAGGTTTTATACTTTTTACCACTTCCACATGGGCAAGGGTCATTTCTGCCTATCTTTTCTTTTCTAACAATTGGTTTTGCACCTAAACTTGTATCTTCGTGATTCGTAGCTATTGGTTCTGCTACTCTCTCTCTCTTGATTTCTTTATTCACAATAATCCTTACATGATAAAGTGCTCTTACTGTTTCTTCTTGTATATTTTCTATCATCTCTTCAAAAATATCAAAACTTAAGAAACGGTATTCCACAAGTGGATCTCTTTGTCCATATGCCTGCAAATTAATCCCTTGCTTCATTTGTTCCATATTATCTAAATGATCCATCCATTTCTGGTCAATAACTCTAAGAAGTAATACACGTTCGATTTCTCTAAGCTGCTCACCAATTTCAAGTTCCTTTTGTTCATATAATTTCTCTGCTTTTTCACTTAGAAGTTCTTTTAAGCTTTCTACTGTAAGGTTTTCTTGCTCTTCTTTAGTAAATGAAACTGCTTCAAAAGGAATAATACTGCGAAGATGTTCCATCATACTTGCAAGATCCCACTCTTCTGCATATTCAATACCATTAGTACAATTATCAACAGCCTTACTCACTACTTCTTTAGCCATATCAACTACTTTATTACGTAGATTTTCATTTTTAAGCACTTTAAAACGTTCACCATATATAATCTCACGTTGCTCATTCATTATTTTATCATATTCTAATAAATGTTTACGAACAGAGAAGTTATTGCTCTCTACTTTTGTCTGAGCACGTTCTATAGCACGGGTCAGAATTTTATGTTCAATAGGTTCATCATCTGGAATACCTAATGCATCAAACATTTTAAGTGTTGCTTCTGGTGTAAACAGTCTCATGAGATCATCTTCAAGTGCTAAATAAAATCTTGATGCACCTGGATCTCCTTGACGGCCTGAACGTCCACGAAGCTGGTTATCAATACGTCTTGACTCATGGCGCTCTGTACCAATTATTTTAAGCCCGCCAAGTTCTTGCACGCCTTCTTCAAGCTTAATATCTGTTCCGCGTCCTGCCATGTTAGTCGCTATCGTAACAGCTCCTTTTTTACCTGCCTCAGAAACGATTTCAGCCTCTTTAGCATGGTATTTAGCATTAAGCACTTGATGTTTTACGCCTTCTCTTTTAAGCAGCTTACTTAAAAGCTCAGATGTATCAATGGTTACTGTACCCACAAGAACCGGCTGTCCTTTTTCATTGCATTCCTTAATATCCTGAATAACAGCATCAAATTTTGCAGCCTCTGTTTTATAAACAATATCAGCATGATCTACACGTTTAATAGGTTTATTGGTTGGTATAACAATAACATCCATCCCATAAATATCTCTAAATTCATGTTCTTCTGTTAATGCTGTACCTGTCATCCCTGATTTCTTAGTGTATTTATTGAAATAGTTTTGGAAGGTAATCGTTGCAAGAGTCTGACTTTCTTTTTTAACTTCTACACCTTCTTTAGCCTCAATAGCTTGGTGAAGACCATCTGAATATCTTCGGCCATCCATTAGACGTCCTGTGAATTCATCTACAATGATAATTTCACCTTCCTCACTTACTATATAATCTTTTTCTCTATGCATAAGATTATGCGCTTTAAGTGCTATTGTAATATGGTGCTGAATATCCATCTGATCCGGATCAGCTAGATTTTCTATACCAAAGTATTGTTCTGCTTTTTTTACACCTTCTGCTGTCAGTGTAACTGTCTTTTGCTTCTCATCAACTACAAAATCGCCTTCTTCTTCGATTTCTTCACGCATTAAAGTAGACATAGCCGTTTCTTCACCTAGCAGTCTTCCTTTTTTTAATCTGCGTACAAAAATATCAGCTGCTTTATAAAGATGTGTGGACTTAGAACCTGCGCCCGAAATAATAAGCGGAGTTCTTGCTTCATCTATAAGCACAGAGTCAACCTCGTCAATAACAGCATAGTGAAGGTCTCTTTGTACCATTTCTTCTGCATATAAAACCATATTGTCACGTAAATAATCAAAACCATATTCATTATTTGTTCCATAGGTAATGTCACAGTTATAAGCTTCTCTTCTGTCTGCATTTTCCATATTACTTAATATGCAGCCTACGCTTAGTCCTAAAAACGTATACAGTTGTCCCATCCACTCCGAGTCACGTTTTGCAAGGTAGTCGTTAACTGTAACAACATGTACGCCTTTGCCTTCTAAAGCATTAAGATATACAGGCAGTGTCGCAACTAATGTTTTACCTTCACCTGTTCTCATTTCTGCAATACGTCCATTATGCAGAATAACCCCACCAACTAATTGTACTCTAAAGTGTTTCATATTAAGTACACGGTATCCCGCTTCTCTACACACAGCATAAGCTTCTGGTAAAATATCATCTAATGTTTCACCTTTTTCAAGGCGTTCTTTAAACTCAATAGTTTTCGCTTTAAGTTCATCATCTGTTAATTTCTGCATTGCTTCATCGTAAGATTCTATCTGATTGACAATAGGTTCTATTCTTTTTAATTCTCTTTCGGAATGACTTCCAAAAATCTTCTCAAGTAACTTCAACCTTTTCACCCTCTTCTTATATTTAAACACTCTCTATACTTAGCTATTATTCTAGTTATATATGTAAACACTATCATTAAGTATAGCAAATATTCAAGTTTATTACAACCATACACATTATCCAATTATGCCCACAATAGCATAAAACAATGTATACCAATATTAATGTTTTATTTTTGCAGTATTTTTTACGCTGCGGCTTTAGTTGCACAAGAAATTGAAGTTAAAAACATATCAAACTATCATGTCTTATTGTACACATATATGATAAATAATATATGTAGAAAACTCAATATATTATATTAACCTTTTGTCATATACCTTAATTAGCCTTCTGTAGCAAATAAAAAAAGAGTATTGGCAAGGTTGCTTATAAAAGCGAAACCTCTCCAATACTCTTTTACATTTATTCTATCAATCTAAAGTTGGTTCTATAAGACCATATGTTCCATTTCTTCTCTTATAAACTACATTTACCTCTTCTGTATCTGCATCTAGATATACGAAGAAATTATGTCCTACAAGCTCCATTTGCATAACTGCTTCTTCAGCATCCATAGGCTTAATAGCAAATTTCTTTCTTTTATCTATTTTTATAGCGTCCTCAGCTTCATCAGTTAGATGCATAAATGCTGGTGTAAAACTTGGTGCATTATTTCTATGCTTAGATCTTAATTTATTTTTGAATTTATTAACTTGTTTTTCAATGATAGCTACTGCATCATCAATAATATTGTACATATTCTTGCCTTCTACTTCTGCACGTAGTACAGAACCATTAAAAGGAATTGTTATTTCAATAACATGACTCAATTTTTCTACTATGAGTGTAACTTGAGCTTCTACATTGTCACTAAAATATTTATCAAGCTTATTAAGTTTTTCTACAACTGCATTTTCGAGTGCTGCTGTAAGGTCAATATTTTTGCCAGTAATGTTATGTTTCATCTCTCTCTCTCCTTTCAGCCAAATCACATGTCTTTTGATGACTTGACTATACTTATATTATTCGATAAAAAAAACAAATATCCTTCTTAATATTAGAAAAAAAAACTATTTTTATTACTGATTTTTAAAAATTGTTGTTAATAAATGATTATACTTATTTAAAAGAATAAGAAATATTGGTACCCCAACTAGGGTTATAACTGTAAACTCTCCTGCTGCTACCTCTAGTATCGTTAGTAAAAGCGGCAGGTTAAACATTTTATGCAGCAGATATCCTATTATTAACCCATTAAATACCGTAGGCCACAAAGAAGCTATAAGTAATCCTATCTTACTTTTTTTAGTCACTTTGCCTGTTATAGCAATAGCAATAACACTAATAAACGTAGCTGGCGTACCTATAAGTGCATCCGGCAACCCATTTGGTCCTAATAAATTTGCAAGAAAACATCCAAGTGTTAGTCCCCCAATATAGGTTGGATCAAAAAAGGCTAAAAGTGTCATAATCTCTGATACCCTAAACTGAATGTTTCCATAGCTCATAAAAGCAAGTCCTAATGTAAACACTGTATAAATGGCTGCTACTGCAGCTGTTTTTACAATAATTTTAGTTGTAATTTTCATAATATCCTCCTTGTGATTATTGTGCATATTACTGTTTCCCATTATACTCCTGTTTGAAAAATGAGTTTCACTCTTTTTTTCCACATAATAAAAAAGTCGCAGGATAAATTCCTACGACAAATAGACTTCTTCTAGTTTATTACACGCTTTCTAAATACCTTATAAAGTAATATGTATTGTATTATTTTCTTCTATAAATAGATTTAGCTTAACACATAGGCTCATATATAAACTATGTTTGAATTTAATAAGTATATTTATAACTGATAAATACCAGCGAGGTAGTCAGGGGATGTTTTTTGACTCGACTCGGGTTTGGCTGTGGGTAGGCGGGAGAGGCAAAAAATATCCCCTGGCTGCCAAGCGGCCCTCAATAAAATACTTAATTATAAATCCTAGCAAATATCTAAGTTTATTAACAGAAAATAATCTTTTATAAGACTATGTAAATCAACTTTTTTATTCACCGTAGTTTTATTTAAAGACAGGAGGTTCACGAACTGTCTATATGCAATTTTCCTTTTTCATTATATAGATCCTTATATACTTTTGCAAGCTGTTTATTTTATGCTTTTACAGTTGCTCTTATATGCATGTATTCTGCGAGTACAACACTTCCAAATATAAGTACTGCACCTACTATAATATTAATCGTAACAACTTCTTTTAGAAAAAGGACAGAAAAAACAATTCCAAAAACCGACTCTGTACACAATATTAGTGCAGCTCTTGATGATGAGGTATACTTTTGACCTATGGTTTGGAATAAAAATGCAATAAATGTACTAAACACACCTAAGTATATAATTGGAACAGCCATTTCCATAGTTACTTGCGCCGGTGGTTTTTCAAAGATAAAGGCACAAATAAAGCCCAAAATACAACATACTATCATTTGAAGAACAGCTAATATAATAAGATCATCTTTTTTTGAATAATGTCCCAAAGCTGTAATATGGGCTGCAAAAGCAACTGCACACATTACACCTAATATTTCGCCTATCCCTAAACTTAACCCCGTATCCTTTGTAAGATTCAAAAAGCCAAAACCTATTACAGCTATAAATCCTGCTATAACATTATAGCTTTTAATATGTTCTCTATAAACTATATACACTAAAAAAGGGACTACAAGCACATTAAGTGCTGTTAAAAAAGCAAGCTTACCTATATTTAAGTAAAGAGCTGCTGTTGTTTGAAAAGTAAATCCCAAAAATAAAAAAGCTCCTATTATTCCTCCTGCTAGTAAATCACTTAACTTAACTTTTCTTATTTTTTTCCAAAAAACAATCAGAAGCATTATAGAAGCTATCGCAAATCTAAATCCTATCATATAAAAAGGTGTAATGGTCTCCAATGACTTTTGAACTCCAATAAATCCGCCTCCCCAAACAAGAGCTGTAATAACAAGTAATAAATCTCCAATCCAAGCAGGTATCTTTCTTGTATTATTCATAGTTCCCCCTGTAAACTTTCTACTACACTTAATTTTTAAATTTTCGTATTGATTGACAGTATAACATAATCGCTTTGTTTACTGCAATGTATTCCTATGCACGTATCTTTTAACATAATAATAAACTGTCATACTAAATATCCTAATGACATTTAGTATGACAGCTCTTTAGCTCAATGCATAGCGTTTAAATGTATCTATTCAATGTTTCTATAAAATGTCTTCTAAACGTGGAATAGCTTGTATGGCACCATAGCTTTCTGTCGTTTTAGCGCCTACTTTATTCGCTACAGCAATAATCTCTTTCATTTTTTTAATATTTGCCAAAGTATCTTTTGGATTTTTTTCTTCCGCTATTTGTGCTAGGACTGCCCCTATATAAGCATCCCCCGCTCCTGTAGCGTCAACCATCTTAACAGGTACACTCGGCACAATCACTTTCTCTTTATGAATAGATAGTATTGAACCATCTTTTCCTTTGGTGATCGTTACGACTTTTGCTCCAAGATCATGCAGCTTATCTATCATCTTTATTTCATCGTCTTCTTCTGTAATAAGGTTTGCTTCCTCTAAAGATACTTTGATAATATCTGATACTTTTATAACTTCCTTACATCTTTCTCTAAATAAGCTTGGGTTCTCCCCAAAAAGAGCTTCTCTAAAATTAGGATCAAAAGAAATGACTTTATTATTTTTGAGTGCATAATCTGTAAAAGCTAAATACGTTTTATAAAGTTCTCCGCCGAGTAGTGCTGTGGCACTTCCTAGATGAATAATGGTGCTTTCACTAAAATCTTCAAAGAAAATATCTTCCACTTTTAAATTTTCATCTGCACCCCGCATAAACTCGAAATCTCTTTCGCCGTCTGCTGTTAATGATACAAATGCAAGGGTTGTGTTATATTTATCATCTTCCAGACAATATTTAGTCTCTACCCCTAAGTTTTCTACCATGTCATGTAAAAATCTTCCGAAACTATCTTTTCCTACTTTACCTACAAAAGCCGCCGTGGACCCTAGCTTTACAATAGCTGCACATACGTTAGCCGGAGCACCTCCTGCTTTTTTTATAAAGTGTTCGCCATCTTGAAGTTTTGTATCCCTATCATCACACACAAAATCAATTAACAACTCCCCTGGGCAAATAATCTTAGCCATATCCCATTCTCCTTTGCATCTTTTAATCTTTTTTACAATGTTGTTTCTCTATATTATATCATAATTTCTAAGATTTCTATTTATCATTTTATATCTATTTATTTGAATATCCTCTTCTATTTCGTCAAGTTAGTTATTGTTATTAAAATGTTTTTCCACTTCGTCTAATAATTTAAAATCCGTAAAATCAAAATGAAGAGGCGTTAAGGTAACATATCCTTGTGATAAATAATAGAGATCTGAATCTTCTTCCTCTATTTTGTTTCTTGTTCCCTTTACAGTATAAACCTTATCATCTTTTTCTTCTACTAACACATATTCTGTTTGATACGTAGATTTTCCAAGTCGGCATACCTTTAATCCTTTAATTGCATCTTCATTTATGTGAGGAATATTTAAATTAAGTACTACATTTTTTCTTAGATGCGTATGATAAGCGCAATCAATGATTTTACTTGTCCACCTCGCAGCTTTTTCATATGTTTCATCTTCTTTCTCCCAATCCACTTCCATTGAAACAGCAATTGAAGGAATGTTATAAATAGCACCTTCGATTGCTGCTGATACTGTTCCTGAATACAATATATCTGTTCCGCAATTTAGTCCTCTATTGATGCCTGATAATACTAAATCTATGTTTTTGCCGAGTAAAGATACCCCTATCTGTGTACAGTCAGCTGGTGTGCCGACTACGCTATAAGCTTTACACGCCAGTGCATCTAGCTTTTCTTCCCTTACTCTTATAGGTTCGTGAATGGAAATAGAATGACTCGATGCACTCTTTTGCTCTCTTGGAGCAACAATCAGAACCTCGTGTTTTTTAGCCATCTCTTTAGCTAACACTTGTATCCCTCTTGCATGAATACCATCATCATTAGTTATTAATATTCTCATACGGCCTCCTAGTATTTGTTTTAAAGCTTAATATCTCTTATTAATTATATGAAATAATTTGCCATTTTTATAAGTTAATTATAACATAGTATTGATAATATGTGAGCGTAATATTCTACTAAGTTACACTAAAAAACTCCTATAACCTTCTATGTATAAGAGTTTTAAAATTTATTAACTGTTCTATCATCTCAGTAAGATTATCACTTAAACTCTTTAGAAGCGTATAAACTTACACTTACACTATAGGATATAATATATAATAACATACTTACTAACAGCAACACTAAACTCATCTTATAAGTTAAATTTTGTTCGATAAAAACTTGTGTTCTAGTTAAATTTTCTCCGCCTAATACTCCTACTGCTGCAAATGAACTCACATAAAGTATAAACATAATATACTTCATTTTTATTGTTTCAAAATACATAATTAACGGCAGGATAATCGCATGGTAGGTTAGTGCAATTACAAACAGCATACACATTACACTGGCTGTAAAACTCATAGAATTCTTCCAACTGTCTGTTTCTTGAATGGCAATAGATAATGCAGCCCCTAACATCGTTAGTATAATACTTGCAGCTATATAAATCAGTGCTGTTACATATTTACAAGTACAAAGCTCTTTTCTATTTATAGGTAAGGACATATTGAATAAATGCATTTTATTTTTTTCCTCATATGCAAAAACCGCATATGTAAGTAAATACCCCATCATCAGAGGAACACCAAAAGCAAATACCACATTACTTATTGGAATTACAACTGAAAATATGATTGCTAAAAAAATTAACTTTCTTAAAGAAGTATAAAGGTAAATTAAGTCTTTTTTAACCAACAAACCTACTTTATGCATTCTATTGTACTCCCTTCTTTTCTGATAAAAATAACATGATCTCTTCAATAGTTGGGGTAACATACTTGACTTCTTCTCCAAAAATCTCCTGTATATGTTTTCTACCCACTGCAAGCGCTTCAAATCCTAGACTAGTTTTTCTAAAACCAATTAAGTGCTTTTTAGTATCCTTTTCTAGTAAGCTCTTAGGACCTTTTACGATACAATACTCTGTGACGAGTTGTTGTTTTTCCTGGTTAAGCATAATCTTTCCCTCTTTAATATAAACAATATAGTCAGCTGCTTTTTCGAGGTCTGTGGTAATGTGCGTTGAGTAAAAAACGGAGACCTCTTCATTTTGCATATGTTCCATAAGAATATCTAAAATTTCATTTCTAACCACAGGATCTAGATTAACTGTTGGTTCATCAAGCAATATAAGTTTTGGTCTGTGCGAAAGCGCCATAATAAGCGCAAATTGTTTTTTCTGCCCTGCCGATAGATCTGTATATTTTTTATTGAGATCTATCGCAAAAGACCTAATATATCTATTATATAACGTTTCATCCCAAGTTTTATAAAAAGGTGCAAGCATACGTTTAATGTCTTTTAATCGACTTTCCTCCGGATAGCCCATAGGATCTCCAACATAGCCAATATGTTCTTTAACTAAATCACTTTTCTCTCTTGTATCCATCCCCAAAACTTGGATTTTCCCCTGATCAGCTATCAGCATATCCATAATAAGTCGGATTGTTGTTGTCTTCCCAGCTCCATTTTCTCCAACAAACCCTGTAATATACCCTTGCTTAATATCTAAACTAGGTATATCTAATTTAAAATTCCCTAGCTGCTTTTTTACATGGTTAAATTCTATCGCATACATCTTTTTAAACCTCCCCATAGATTAGTTCTAATCTCTCTTCTAGTTCTTCTAAAGTCATACCTATATTTTTAGCTGAAATAATAAGTTCTTCTAATTTGTTTTCAATCTGGCTCATTTGTATTTCCTTTAATCTTTCCATATTATTAAGAGATACATAGCTCCCTTTGCCTGGTGCTGTCTGTACAAATTCTTCTTTCTCTAATTCTTCATAGGCTCTTTTGACTGTAATAATGCTTACTTTAAGTTCTTTTGCCATCATTCTAATAGAGGGCAGTATTTCTCCCTGCTGGAGCTTGCCATTTAAAATCATATGCTTTATCTGACTTATAATTTGCTCATAGAGCGGAATAGCCGTATCATTAGTGATAATAATATCCATTTTTCATCTCCTCGTGCCATAAGTCTATTGCCTTACCTCTAAACACTGTATCTAGTCTGTATATATTTTATATACACAGATATTACACCCTTGAGACACGTGTGTCAATATAATTTTAAATATTTTGGTCAAACACACACTCTTGTGAAACAGGAAAGTATGATCCCCCGCAAGCAAGACGCACTTTCCTATTTCAAAATAAAAAGATGTCCTATAGCATAGACTTTTTAATTAAGTCTATGCTATAGGACATCTCCTACTCTGCTCCTGTATTTTCTTTATCCCATTCATCAAATTGTCTCATAACTTCATCATAAGTATCTAAACAAATTTGCGGAAGCTTTTGTCCACTCATTTTTTCAAAGTCCATTCCAGCTTGCTTAAAGCCTTGCTTAACAGCATCTTTAAGTATGCCTATTTTTTCTGGATCATTCTCCCCTAGAGCTTTAGCCATCTTCATGATTCTTGCAGCTACTGCACCTATGCTATAGGCACCACCTTCTTCAATAGCTTTTTTAGCTTCTTCTGGCGTAGTAGCAAGAGGTGGAATTCCTTCTTCTAAGCTGCCAAAAATCTCTCTTATAATGTTTTGGCTACCCTCTGACATGCCATAAGCATTGGCTTGATTACTAAGATTAGCTTGTATCATCTTTTTAAGCATTTCTTTCTGACTCTGAGCTTGTTCTTCTTTTAAAACTTTAATCTGCTCTGAAGTCAGTTTTTTAATTTTACCATAAATAGGCTTTTTCTCAGTCTCCTCGGATTTTACAAACTTATCTTCATTATTTTTATTAAGTTCTTCAGTTTCTTTTTTTGATTGTGATGTAGCTCTAGTTTTTTCATAATTTGATATGTAGTCATGGGTTGCTGTTGTGATTTTCATATTCATCCTCCTATTCTTTAAGTCTATTAAATTTATTAAACAACTTAAAATATGTATAAGAATATTTTTAGATCTATTTAAATGTATTTCGGCAGATTGAAATGAAAAATAAGAGCAAATAAAAAAACTTTTCTTAAGTAGCCATCTCTTTTTAAAGATAGAAAACTTACGAAAAGTTTTTATAAGTAGCTGAATGCATTTGATATCTATAGCACCTTGCTTAAAAATGCCTTTGTTCTTTCTTCTCTTGGATTATCGAAGATATCTCTTGGGTTACCTTCTTCTATGATTCTGCCCTCATCCATAAAGAGGAGCCTTGTTCCAACTTCTTTTGCAAATCCCATCTCATGGGTTACAATCATCATCGTCATCCCTTCATGTACAAGTTCTTTAATAACTTCAAGCACTTCTTTAACCATCTCTGGGTCTAGGGCCGAAGTTGGCTCGTCAAAAAGCATGACTTCTGGGTTCATAGCAAGAGACCTTGCAATAGCAATTCTTTGTTTTTGTCCGCCCGAAAGCCTATTTGGATATTCATCAGCTTTTTCCCTAAGTCCTACTTTATCAAGAAGTCTATAAGCAATCTTACTCGCTTCTTCTTTTGACATGTTTTTAAGCTTTATAGGTGCCAAAGTGATGTTTTCCAAAACTGTCATATGCGGAAAGAGATTAAAGTGTTGAAATACCATGCCTACTTTTTGACGCACTTCATTTATATTTGTCTTTGGCGCAGTAATATCAATATTATCTATTAAAATTTGTCCGCTTGTCGGTGCTTCCATAAGATTAACACATCTTAAATAAGTAGATTTACCTGAACCCGAGGGACCTATAATAACAACTACCTCTCCCTTATCGACATAATCAGTAATCCCCTTAAGTACCTGAAGGTCCCCGAAGCTTTTATATAAATTATTTATTTTAATCATCTTTCTGCCTCCTTAATTACTGATGTTAATTTTCTTTTCTACCCTACGCATAATCATTGTAAAGACTCCTGTAAGCAGCAAGTAGCAAGCTGCAACAATAAGTAAAGACTGGGTAACATTAAAGGTACGGCTTATCATAATATTACCTGATTTCATAAGATCAACGCCACCTATAAAGCTGATAATCGCAGTTTCTTTGATAAGAATAATAAACTCGCTTACAAAAGCCGGTAGCATTTGCTTAAAAGCCTGTGGCATAATGATATAACGCATAGTTTCTGTATATTTAAACCCTAAAGAACGCCCAGCTTCCATTTGTCCTTTATCAATCCCTTGTATACCAGCTCTTATAAGCTCAGACATATAAGCCCCGCTGTTAACGCCAAAGGCAATCCCACCAACAACAATTCTAGGTAAACCTGAATTCGCAAATATTACACTCCACATAAATATTATTTGCACAACTGCTGGTGTCCCTCTAATAATATCTATATAGATTTTAGCTATTCTTTTTAAGAGCTTCTCAAGCCATTTCAGTTCTTTAGGAAACTGACTGATTTGTACACTGGCAATAATTATACCAATTAACATACCAACAACTAAAGCAATAGCTGTTAATCCTAATGTCCATAGCATCCCGTTAAATACAAGTATATAAAATCGTTGTTCCATAAATATCCTATAAAAATCTAATGTTTTTTGCAATATTTCTTCCTCCTTATGGTGATTCATCTAGGTCCCTTATCTATTATATTGTCAAACGCACAATTAATCCAGTATTTCTAGTATTTTCTTTATGCAAAAAAGGCTAAAGCATACACCTTAACCTTTTTTATTTAAAAAAATATTTTTTTCTTTTAAACGAACTCTATTCTGCTTATTCTATTTTAAGATTTATGCCTATTCTTCAACATCAAAGAATTTTTCGAATATCTTATCATATTCTCCATTTTGTTTAAGTTCCTCAATTACACTGTTAATTAAGTCAAGAAGCTCTTTATCTCCTTTTCTTACTGCAATCGCATACTCTTCTTCTGTAAATGGTGCATCTAATACTTTAATATCATCTTGACCTTCAACAAGTCTTTTGGCTGGTTCTGCATCGATAACAACAGCATCAACTTTGCCATTTTTAAGCTCCATCACTGCAAGAGGTGCTTTATCAAATTGAAGAACTTCTACCCCATCTGTACCGCTTACAAATAAATCCCCTGTTGTTCCAAGCTGTACCCCAACTTTTTTACCTACTAAGTCATCTGCTGTTTGGATACTTCCATCATCAGCTTTAACAATAATCACTTGCTTAGATGTAAAATATGGATTAGAGAAATCTACTTGTGTTTTTCTCTCTTCTGTTACACTCATACCTGCTGCAATAAAATCCATTTGGTTGTTATTAAGTCCTACAATAAGTGTTCCAAATTCCATATCTTCTATTTTTAACTCTTTCCCAGCCTTAGCAGCTATGGCTTTTGCAATTTCCACGTCGAATCCAACGATTTCACTACCTTCACGGTATTCAAAAGGTTCAAACTCTGCATTGGTTCCCATTACAATATATTTACCGCCATCTGCCGGTGCTTTAGGTTGTTCTGAAGCTGTATTATTGTTGCCTGCTTGAGGCGTACTATTACCAGCACATCCTGCGAGCATACTCATAGAAAGCATTCCAGTCCCTATAAAAGTTAATACTTTTAATAATTTATTTTTTTTCATTTATATTTCCTCCTAATATTTTAATTCTTTAATCATATCACTATGCATAATTATACATTAAAGCGAATTTATAGTCAATAAGTTTTTTTTGTTACTTTTTGTAGCTTTATAGGAGATAATTTCTGGATGCTTTGATACATATAAAAAATGATATTTTTATCCTTTTTATCCTCACGTTTATCACCATTCTATTAACATAAATATCTCATAATTGATTTTAAATCTGTGGATAGTGTGTATAACTTTGTGTATAAGTTGAAAATACGTACAAGTACTTGAGTGGTTCTGTGGATAATATGTTTGTTATGTTACTAATTTAACATATTTATGTCAAAAGAAGTCTTATTCATTTTACATATAATTCCATTAAATACTTTAGTTGTAAATTGATAACTATTAATAAAAATACATTATTTATAGTTAATATTCTTTTAAAAAATTGTTACTCTCTAAATCTCATAATCTACAACTACTCTTTTTATTGCAACTTGTCTAACTAAGTTATCAGCTACTTCTAAGTGTTTCGGATGCTGTTGATAACGCCCAAGTGCCTCTTTATCCTCTAAAACTGAATACAGTGCTATATCATAAGCCATATCCCCTGGATTAAAATTAAAGCCTACTTCTAGATCAATAAGCCCTTCAATTTGTCCCTTAAGCGCTTCTAACTGTTGTTTCATTTTGATTAAAATATCTTGTTTCTTACCATGCTCGTCGTGGTCAGCAACTTGCCACATTACAATATGTTTTACCATTATATCTCTCCTTTTTTTGATACTATAAGTCTAATAGTATCCATTTTCCTATCATTATATCACACCCCTATGAATATTCTAAGTCACAATATATTCATTTATAACTCATTTGCCCCTTGTTACCTCTTTTTTTTGAATTTCTTTCATATACTCAACTATAAGTTCATCTAGACATCTGCTTATAAATAGTTTTTCTTCATGTTTTTTAATGTCATCAGCCATTAGGCATACTTCATTTAAAATTTCTCTTAAGTCATCAATGCACTTATTAAGCCTTTCTAGTTTGGTATATCCCATATCTTTTTTATCCATATCTAACCCCCTCTTTCTAAATAGCATAATGAAATTAAGGTGCTCATATTAAGGATTAGTCTTCTTTAATGATATTATTTGGTCTTTTCTTTTTTGCCCTATATAATTTTTCATCAACACTTGCAATCAGTTCATCAATTGTAATCATTTTATCATAGGTTACAGTTACACCAAAGCTTGATGTTATACTCACTTTAATCTCCCCATATTCAAAGTGCGTATTTTCTATATGTCTTCTTATTTTTTCTACAGTTTTATAAGCCTTATCAATGGGAGTATTATTTAAAACTATTAAAAATGTTTCTCCGCTATATCTTCCTACCCAATCTTTCGAATGATCTATTGAGCTTCTAATAACCTCTGCAAAATCTTTTAAAACCTTTTCCCCTATTCCCTGTCCATAAATATCCTTAACATATTTAAGGTTGTCGATAGTCGTCATAATAACTGATAAGGGCAACTTTTTATTTAAGTGAGTATTAATATCTACTATCAATCTTTCATTAATATACCGTTTATTAAAAGTCCCTGTAATTTCATCTTTAATGAACTTTTCCGTCATTCCATTTAAGATCTGGGTTATAGTATCAACAGCTTGTGTATTAGCTTTTAGAAAATTAGACTCTTGGGATATGTTTTTTATTATTTCTAAGATATAATGATGCTTTTGTAAATTGATAGGCACTGCAATAAGTAATAATATATTTTCATCCTTAAATTCTAACCTTACGCAGGTATCTTTTTCATAATATGCTCTCATAGCAATACAGTTATCACAAAAAGTATCTTTTTTCCAAAAACTATAGCAGCTTCCTTCAATTTCTTTGTATTCATTTTCTTCTATAATAATGCTTTTCTTGTTAATAGGATCAACTAGTCTTAATATATCATAAAGATCTGTAAACATTGAAAAACTTTCTTTAATATCATCAATAATTTCCATCCTACATCATCCCTTCCTTTTACGTTAAGTGATTAGCATGTATTTATCACTTAATGTGCTTTCAAAAAGCTCGTTGTATTATATTTTTCTATTTAGAAAAGGTGCTATGTAATTTTTTAGTCTCTTTATTTTGCAGATCTATTGCTGCAAAACACTATCTATTTGCTTCTCCCTATCTATATTATAGTATATTTTATTACACTATAATACATTTTTATCAACTACTTGCAATTTAATTAGCATGTTTTTATAGAAAAATTTGGGCTGTAGCTTACAATTCAAATTATCTTATTTCACAAGAAAGTGTGCAAAAAACGCACACGCTTGTGAAACAGGAAAGTTTGGTCCCTTGCAAGCAAGACGCACTTTCCTATTTCATAAAAAATAAGACAATAATAAAGTAGGATTTTAAAAAAATAACCCTTTTTATTATTGTCTTATTTTATTCCTGATCTACTCAGCACACGCTTATTGCTTTGCTCTATTCATAGTTTAAGTATTATATTTCAGTCCTGTTAGACTAAAAAGCAACCCCTGCTGTTAGAATAATATTAGGATAAGGCGTAAACTCCCCTGTTCTAACTGCAAACTTAACTTGTTTAGTCATTTCTTTAAACTGAGTATGTGGCATCCTTTCAAACTTTAAGCCATTCAATTTTTCACTGATATATTGATTTAAAATTGGATTGTTTTCTAAAATCTCCTCTGCCAAATAGTAAAATTCAACCTCCGTTTCTTCGAGCACCGCATCTAATACTTGTTTAAAAGTTGGCACGCCGCCAATGACCGCTAAATCAACCATTGGAATCCCCTTAGGTATAGGCATGCCTGCATCGCCAATAAGAAACATATCTTTATGCCCAAGTGCCGCAATATATGCAGCTAACTGACTATTTAAAATCCCCTTCTTCTTCATAAACGTCTCCCCTTATATTTTATTTGTTTTCGTTACGTTGCTGAAGTGCCATTTTAGCCTGAAGGTTGCGCTGAAACTGGTCAATAATAACGGCAAAGATAATAACTAATCCCTTAATAACCATCTGCCAGAACTCAGACACCCCACACATAACCATCCCATCATTAATGACTCCTATTACAAAGGCCCCTACAATGGTCCCCCCTATGGTTCCAATCCCGCCGGCCATTGAAGTACCCCCAAGTACTGCTGCAGCAATCGCATTCATTTCCCACGACTCACCTGTTGCAGGATGAGCAGCTATAAGCTGTGAAGCAGCTATAAGTCCTACTACGGCAGAACATACACCTGAGAAAATATAAACTAAAATTTTGACCCTATTCACTTTAACGCCAGATAGTTTGGCTGCTTTTTCATTACCTCCTATAGAAAAAACATGCCATCCAAAAGGTGTTTTCTTTAAAACAATTCCTGCTAATACTGCAATAACTGCTAAAATAATTGCCCCAATAGGAACATTAAAAACATTTCTGCCTAGTACTTCAAACCCTGTATTTCCAAGAACCTCTTTCCCTACAATATTTGAAAAGGTTTTTCCACCTGAACGCAGCATGGCTGCTCCTCTCGCTACGTACATAATACCGAGTGTTGCAATAAAAGGGGCTACTTTAAACCGAGTGATTAAGAAGCCATTAAGAGATCCAATTAAAGCACCACATATAACGGTAATCAAAATAATAGCTGGGACATTAAAATATAAGGTATATCCAAACATAGATAGGCCTTCATTAATAAGGCCTCCTGCTATCATACCACTTAGACCTACAACTGCACCTACCGATAGATCTATTCCTCCCGTAATAATAACATAGGTCATCCCAATGCTTAAGATACCGTATATGGCAACATGCTTTGCAATAAGCAGTAAATTAGCTGTAGTTAAAAATGCAGGACTTGCAAAACTAAAAAATATCGTAAGTAGAATTAAAACGATAAAGGTTCTTCCTTTTAAAAGAAGCATACCGAGTGAAGTATTCGAGTTGGTTTTCTTTGATAATGCTATATTCGTCATCATTCATTTCTCCTTTTTAATCATATTAGGCCCCTTGGCATATACCGTGTCCTTTATAAGAAGCTAATACCAAATTGTCTTCTGTCACATCTTGATTAATGAGTTCTGCGGTTTTAACACCATTAGATAGCACTAAAATTCTATCTGCAATTGCTATTATTTCTTTGAGTTCTGAAGAAATAACAATAATAGATAAGCCTCTTTCCGCATATTGATTAATAATATCAAAAACTTCTGTTTTAGCACCTATATCAATCCCTCTACTTGGCTCATCAAGAAGAAGAATTTTGGGATTTGTTAAAATGCCTTTTCCGATAACTACCTTTTGTTGGTTGCCTCCTGAAAGTGAAAGAATAGGTAGGTCTTTATTGGGTGCTTTAATATGTATATCTTTAATTTGTTCATAAATGCTTGTATCTTCTTTTTTCTTATTAATAAAGATACCTTTAACATAGTTCTTCAAACTAGAAAGGGTAATATTTTTACCAATACTCATAGTCTGAACAAGCCCTTCCCTTTGCCTATCCTCTGGAACTAAAGCAAAACCTCTGTCTATTTGTTCAGAGATTGTGTTTATATCTATTATTTCTCCCTGTAGAGTAACTTCACCTGTATGTTCTGGCCTAAGCCCCATAAGACACTCAAAAACCTCTGTACGCCCAGCACCCATAAGTCCATAAATACCAAGAATTTCTCCTTGTTTTAGGTTGAAGCTTAGATTATTCAATAAGTAGCCCCCCCCTCTTTTAGGAAGCTTTAAATTTTTAACATCTAAAACTACTTCTTGACTGTCCCAATCTATATGTCTTAGCTTCTTAGGATAAGATTTACCTTCTCCTGTCATTTGTTTTACAATCCAAGGGATATCTATATCAGGCACCTCTGCTTCAGCTACAATTTTACCATCTCTTAAGATAGTTACATAATCTCCGATTCTCATAATTTCTTCTAAACGATGGGAAATATAAACAATAGAAATTCCTTCTTCTTTTAACTCCCTCATAATCTTAAATAAAACTTCTACCTCCTGTTCACTAAGTGACGATGTTGGTTCATCCATAATTAAAATCTTAAGATCGTCCTGAATAAGATTTCTAGCAATCTCAATCATCTGTTGCTGTCCTACTCTAAGATCTCCCACCAAAGTATTTGCATTTATAGGGTGTTCAAGCCTTGCAAGAATCTTATCTGTCAGTTCAATATGTGTTTTATTATCAATACAAAATTTAGCTTTTGTTTTTTCATTAGCCATAAATATATTTTGATAGACTGTTAGATTAGGAAATAAACTTAATTCTTGATGTATGATACCAATACCATGGGCTCTTGCCTCTATAGTATCTTTAAATGAGATTTCCTTATCACCCATAAATATTTTGCCTGATGATGGCGCTTCGATCCCTGCAATAATTTTCATAAGAGTAGACTTTCCCGCACCATTTTCTCCGATCAATACCGTAACTTTTCCTGTTTTTATTTCAAAAGAAACATTGTCTAAGGCTTTTGTGCCAGGATAAATCTGATCAATATCTTTTGCAACTAAACAAACCTCAGGCTTTGTTATATTTTTAGTTTGACTTTTCATCATGCTACCTCCTTTCTTTTATTGCCTAGTTCTATTTAACTGTCATTAAAACAGGTGTAATAATAAGTTCCTCATTTTTACTGAATGTAAAACATCCTACAAATTCAATTTGTTTTCCTGTTAGTGAGGTAACATCCATGTCTCCGTATACAGTTTCTTTGATCTTTCCGTGAATACTGGTTGAAACAGCAGCATAATCTACTTGATTTTTATAATCGTTAAATTTAATGATATCTAGAGAATCCCTTACTGCTGTTCCTTTAAATACTGTACCTGTCTGAAGTTTAATAACCTCAGCTCCAGTATACCCATCAACAGAAATGAGCATATATCCAGCTGCTGATTCTGTAAATACAGAGTCAACCCGTGCAAGTCCCTTAACTGTAAAACTGACAGCTCCCTCTGTTCCTTGAGTTCTTTTACCATACTGATCAGCTAAAGACATCATATCTCCTTTAGCCTCTGTTAAAAATTGACTGAGTTCTACAGCCTTCCCTTGAAGTTCAGGAAGTGCCACAGACTCCCAAATATCCGCTACATTACTTACAGCATCAAAACTACTTTCATTAATTAGAGCAGCTTCTTCTCCTTGCTTTATAATTTTCACACATCCGGTCGTATAAAATGATAAAATCATGCTTATAAACACTGCGATCAAAATTCTTTTTTTCATGATTTCCCTCTCTTCTTTGTTACGATTTCCTCTACCCGAAAGCTCCTTAGTGTTATCTGTATTTCATCAATTAAGGCACGAATGTTTCATCGCACCTTATTGTCTCTTGCATTTATTTAAGTTTGAAATTGCTAAGATTTGCAGCATTTGAGCTATCAATTAAGACACAATCAACAAGCTGTTTTTCATCTAAACCAGTGCTTCCAGTTTTTAAATACTTATCTGCTTGTTCTACTGCCATCTGTGCAATTAAAAAGGCTTGTTGAAGTCCTGTAGCAGTGATATTTCCTGCTATTATTTCATCTCTTACATCATCACTTCCGTCAAAACCGGCAATTATAACATCTTTAAGCCCTGCTGATTTGATTGCTGCTGCTGCTCCCATTGCCATTGTATCGTTTCCACAAATAACACCTTTTATATCCGGATTAGATTGTAAAATGGTTTCCATTTTTTCAAAAGCTTCCGTTTGGCTCCAGTTTGCTGTTTGTTGTGTTACCATTACAAGATCTGGATATTGATCAATAACTTCATGGAACCCTGATGATCTTACACCTGCATTAGTATCTGATTCTTTTCCTAGAAGCTCCGCATATTTGCCTTTTTCACCCATAGCTTCTACAAATTTTTCTGCTACAAGTTTAGCCCCTTGATAGTTATTAGCAACAATCTGAGAAATAGCAACCCCTGTTTCGTTAATCTCTCTATCAATAAGGAATGTAGGTATTCCTGCATCCTTTGCTTTTTTAACTGCTGCTACTGTTGCATCAGCTCCTGCATTATCACAAATAATAGCTGCTGCTTTTTGTGCAATGGCTGTATCAAATAATTGTGATTGCTTTGTTGGATCATCATCATGGGATACAACTAAAACTTCATAACCAAGCTCTTTTGCTTTTTCTGCTGCTGCATCTGCTTCTGTTTTAAAGAATGGATTATCATGAGAAGGTGTAATAATAACCATTAAGTTAGAACCCCCTCCTTTTAATGTTGCTTCTCCTGCTGGTGCTTCTTTGGCTGTTGCTTCTTGTTTTGGTGCTTCTGCTTGTTTTGCTGGTTCAGCTGCTGGCGTACTTGTTGGTTCTGTTTTTGCGCCACATCCTGTAAATAATGTTGCAGCCATAGCAGCTGCTAAAAAAATTGTAGTTACTTTCTTAGAAATTTTCATACTTGATCCCCCTGTTACATTAATAGTTTTATAATTAAGAAGACGCTTATCTTCTTATTATCATTATTGCATTTCATCTCTTGTAAGTACTAAGCCCACTGCTTTTTTCCACCCATTATAACGTTCTTCTCGTTTGTCAGCTTCCATTTCAGGTGAAAATTTTATCCGCTTCATCCGTTCAAATAGCTGCGTTTTATTGTAAAGTCCAAGCGCAATGCCTGCAGCATATGCGGTACCTGCTCCTGAAAGTTCTTCTATACTTGGAACTTGTACAGGAATATCTAATATATCACTTTGGAACTGCATTAAATACTTATTCTTAGTCGGACCTCCATCTACTCTTAGTTCATTAATGGCTATTTTAGATTCTTCGCTCATAACCTTAACAATATCTGCAATCTGATAAGCAATGCATTCTACTGCAGCTTTCACAAGCTCTGCCCTTCCCGTCGTTCTTGTCATACCACATATATGCCCAGTTGCTTGACTATCCCAGTACGGCGCCCCAAGACCTGTAAAAGCGGGTACAAGGTAAGTTTTGTCTTCTTGGTTTGCTTCTTTTGCATACCTCTCAGACTCTGCCGGTGAGTGAATAAGCTTTAAATCATCCGTTATCCACTTTAAAACGGCACCTGTATAATTAATGTTACCTTCTAGTACATAGCTTACTTTGCCATCTATTCCCCATGCAAGAGAAGTAACAACTCCCTTCTCACTGAAAACAGGATGATGTCCAATATTCATCATAATCGAAGATCCTGTACCATAAGTAGCCTTAATCATTCCCTTATCCAGACATCCCTGCCCAAATAAAGCACCATGCGAATCACCAAATACTGCATGTATTGGAATTTTTTTACTTAAATAGCCAGCAAAATCTGTTTCTCCGAAATTTGTATCAGAGTCACAAACTTCAGCAAGCATAGTAATATCAATATCAAATAAATCACAAACTTCTTGATCCCACTTCAAATCCACTATGTTAAACAGTTGAGTCCTGGATGCATTAGAGTAATCTGTTTTAAAAGCTTCCCCATCTGTCAGCTTATACACTAAAAAACTATCCATCGTACCAGCTAAGAGTTTTCTTTCTTTTCTTTTTTTCTCTGCACTTGTTATATTTCTCAGAACCCAACTGATTTTTGCAGCTGAAAAATAGGGAGAAAGATGTAATCCTGTACGCCTTTTAACTAAATCCTTATTACCATCTTTTGCAATTTGATTACATATTGCTTCTCCTCTTGCGCACTGCCAAACAATTGCATTATACTCAGGTTCACTTGTCTCCTTATCCCAAACCACAGCCGTTTCTCTTTGATTGCTGATGCCTACCCCAATGATTGCTTCTTTATCAATCCGAGCTTTCTCGACGACCATTTTGACAACCTTAATTGTATTATTAAAGATCTCTACAGGATCATGTTCTACCCAACCTTTAGCATCAATAATCTGTTTGTGAGGCAAATCACTTCTTTCAATGATGTTTCCCTCTGCATCTAAAAGCAAAGCTTTTGTCCCTGAAGTACTTTGGTCAATAGCTAATATGTATTTACTGCTCATCATTTATCAACTCCATACCTGCTTTTACAAGTCCATCTGTATTTAATCCATAATAATCAAACACTTCTTGAGATTTGCCTGTAATAACCGGTTCATCAGGCAGCGAAAGATTAATGACTTTTTTAGGATGATGTGATGATACAATTTGACTCACCATAGAGCCCATCCCGCCAATACCAGAATGTTCTTCAATGGTAATAATTGCTTTTGTTTCTTCTGCTGCTCGTATTACCGCTTTTTCATCTATTGGCTTAACACAATACATATCCAGTACTCTTACATCAATACCCATGTTTTTTAATAAAACAGCTGCGTCTTTTGCCGGTTTCACCATTTCTCCACAAGCGATAATAGTAAGGTCAGTTCCTTCTGATACTACAATTGCTTCATCCATCTTAAAAGGTATGTTTCCATCTGTATAAACGTCTTCTACAGGATTACGCCCTACTCTTATGTAAGCTGGTTTATCATCTTGAAGAAGGGCTTCTATTAAAACTTTGGTTTGAAATCTGTCACTTGGCAGATAAACTCTCATATTAGGTATAGAGGCAAGTGCTGCAATATCTTGAGCCGAGTGATGGGTCATACCAAGCGCTCCATAACTTATCCCACCACTTATACCTATTAGCTTTACATTAGCATTGGAGTAAGCGACATCCACCTTACATTGCTCCATACTTCTTGTAGAAAGGAAACAGGCAGGTGAAGCTGCAAAAGATTTTTTTCCGCATTTAGCAAGACCTGCACTAACAGAAACTAAATTTTGTTCTGCAATGCCCATTTCTACAAACTGTTCAGGATAAGACTCTGTAAAGGGTCCTAAGGAAGCCGATCCTCTTGAATCGCTGCAAAGCACAACTATATCTTTATCTTCTTTTGCCTTTTCAAGAAGCACTTCACAAATGACTTGACGATTAGGTATCTTATTCATACTCTTTAAGCCTCCTTTCTTCAAGCTCAACTATGCCTTGTTCAAATTCGTCCTCTGTAGGCACTCTATGGTGCCAGACTACTTTATTTTCTATAAAGGAAATACCATAACCTTTAATGGTATCTGCTATAATCATAGTGGGCTTGCCTTTTGTATTTTTAGCTTCTGTAAAAGCTCTATCAAGAGCATCTATATCATTGCCATCAGCATGAATCACATGCCAGCCAAAACTCTTCCACCTGTCATCTTGGCTGTCTTGCGCCATCACTTCCTCTGTAGGTCCTGAGATCTGCAGTCTGTTTCTATCAATAACAGCTGTTAAATTATCCAGCTTAAAATGTCCTGCTGCCATAGCCCCTTCCCATACAGAACCTTCTGCCAGCTCGCCGTCTCCCATAACAGTGTAAACACGATAAGCTTTCTTATCCATTTTCCCTGCAAGAGCCATGCCTACAGAAACTGAAAGGCCATGACCTAGAGAACCTGAGTTCATCTCAATGCCATTTACTTTATTAGTAGGATGCCCTATATATTTTGACCCGTACTGGGATACGGTTTCTAAATCTTCTTTTGGAAAAAACCCTCTGTCTGCAAGTACACTATAGTATGCTTCAACACAGTGACCCTTACTTAATATAAATCTATCACGATTTGGGTCATGCATCATCTGCGGTGAAATATTCATGTGCTTATAATACAAACTAATAAGAATATCACATACACTAAAATCTCCGCCTGTATGACCTGTTTTAGCTTTATAGATCATCTTCCAAATGTCTTTTCTAAGTTCATAAGATTTTGCTTTTAAGTTTTCCATGTTTACCCTCCCCTTAGATACTGCCTCTTAACCATGCTTTAATTTCTGGTTCTTTTGGATCTACTGGATCTGGCATTAAACCTGGTATATACTTGCAAGCTTCATATAAGGCCGGTACAACATCTTGGTGTACACCACTGCAATGATGGATATAAGGACCTGTTACAAGTTTATCTTCCCATTCCAACCAATCATTTACCTCAACCCACACATAAGTACCACGGGTAAACTTCCCTTCGATACCTCTGGCTTTTCCTAAAAAGAGCTGATAATTGCCATGGTCTCCATCAAATCTTACAATGGTCATTTCTCCGCCTTCAATCTCTCCTTCATGGGTTCCTGGTTCATGGCCATCAAATAAGAAATGTGTATTGAACTTCGTTTTACAATTACATTTTGTAACACTTGTAGGGAAGTTCCCACAATGAAAAAGTAATTCTCCATTATCATTTGAAGCATGCCTTACTGTAATATCTGCAAAAAATGGTGCTTTTTGATTCATCGTTGCTGCATAAGCCATTACAGAAGAAATTGCGCCGTGAATATCTGTTTCACAGGCTACCGGAATACCCTCATCTGTCAAAAGTGCATTTGCAAGACATGGCATAATTTTAAGACTATCCTGCAGTGCTGACCAACACTGTATAGCTGCGCAGTTGCAAAGTTCTTTGTCAACATAAAACCGCATAGCGAGTTTTAAAGCCGCCACTCTTCTCAGTTGTTCTTCACCAGCTCCTGTGCAGTCTACAGCTAACTTAATTTTTTCAACTTCAGCTGCTACTTCAGCGCCACTAGCCGCTTCAATCTCCAATGTCTTCATTTCAATTTCTTTTAAGCTTATTGGGAAGATCTGAATATTAAATCGTTCCAGTAATTCCCCTTCATTACAAATAACTGACCAAAAACCTGCAGGCCTTGTTGAAATCTGCAATATTCTAATATTATTAAAAGCTTTTACTATATTAGCCGTTCTTAAGAAATTCTCAAATCCTCTTATAAAAATAGGATCATCAACTGCTGTATTTGGAATATATGTAAAGGGCACATTAAATCTTCTAAGGACAGAGCCTGTCGCTAAGAGTCCGCATTGACTATCTCTTAAACGGAACCCATCCTCGAGCGGATCTTCGTCTCTTGGTCCCCAAAGAAGAACTGGTTTTCCTACCTCTCTGCATAGTTTTGCTACGGTGTCCTCTGTTCCAAAGTTGCAATGGGGTACAAATAGCGCATCTACTTTTTCCCGAGTAAATTTATCTGCAATTTTGTAAGCCATGGCTGTATCATCAAACAAAAGTCCTTCTTCACTTATGTCTTCGATGTCCACAATATCAATATCATAGCCATCCATGAATTTTCTTATTAAATTTTTATATTTATGAGCATCTTCTTTACTAAATACAAATCTTCTTGTGGGGGCAAAGCCTATTTTCAATTTACTCATATCCTATCTCCTTTTTATCTATTACTCACTGTTTAATTCTTTTACACTATCTCTTTCTATAAACTCAGTACAAATTTCAGTTTTTGTATGGATACTGCTTCCATGCTGCATTTTATCAATAAGCCGTTTAACCGCCATACGTCCCATATCTTGTTTAAATACGCGAATTGTTGTAAGACTTGGCGATGAGATATTGCAAAAAGGAAGATCGTCAAACCCAATAACAGAAATATCCCTTGGAATTTTATAACCATGCTGCTTAAGTGCTTTAATTGCCGCAAGAGCTATAATATCATTATCTGCCACAAAAGCACTTGGCAGCTTTGGATTTGTATTTAAATATTTATCCATATCTCTATAAGCCCCATCCATAGTAGGCCTAAGTATTACTTGATACTCCTCATTAATGGGTATTCTTTTTTGAATAAGTGCCCGTCTATAACCTTGGGCTCTGTAAGTAAAATTCCTAATGCGAAATTCACTTTTAAGATAGCCAATTTCGTGATGACCCTTTGAAATCAAGTAATCAACTGCATTATGCACAGAATCCGTATTATTGATTAATACAGAATCAAAATTTAATTTCCCATACCAACTATCAACCACAACTACAGGCGAAACAGCTTTTTCAAATACTTTAACATCTTCTTCATTAAGCTCCGTGGCAAGTAGTAATATACCCGAAGTAGAATCATTTAAAATTTGCTCTAAAAGATGTTCAAATTCTTCGCTGCCCTTATCTAGATTACATATGATTGTTTTATAACCTGAAGCTCTGCTCTCCATCTCAACCCCTTCTATAAGAGAAGAAAAGAAGGGTGTATCTGAGATTATTTCACCACTTTTTTTATAAATCACAAATTTTATATTAGTAATCTTAGTTTCGTTTATATACCCCCTTTCCTTTGCTACCTCTAAAATTTTTTCTGCTGTTTCTTTATTTACGCCTCTTTTGCCGCTAAGTGCGTTAGAAACTGTTGCTGGGGAAAACCCTGTAATTTTACTAATCTGTCTTATACTTGTTTTCAATAGTATCTATCTCCTTCTTGTTTTAAATTATATTGTGTTTATATAAACCATTCAACTGTTTTGGTGGTTACAGAGGGCCCTTCCTCGCTATTTCGTAAAAAACCTCCAAGCAAATTGCCCAAAAACCACGCTTTAGAACTTATATTTGACTATTTTTTTATGCATTTTGTATATCTGACTCTATATAAACGTTTACATAAACGTTTATATAGAGTGTTTTGTTTTATTATAGCCATAAAATATATATTTTGCATAGTTATTTTAAAAATTTAATATCTATTTATGCCTTTTTGCATATATCAAATCTATGTAGCAAAACAAAAAGCCACTCCCTATCATTCTAAGCCCATTAAAAACGGTACCTAAATTCACAGGGAGCAGCTTATTGCTTACTCTATATCAGGTGAAACTTATAATATTCCTTTAGCTGCCTTTACAACATTATCTGTTGTAAAACCATGTTTTTTAAAGATTACATCAGCTGGTGCTGATTCTCCAAAGGTATCTATGGAAATGATTTTGCCTTCAAAACCAGTATATTTGTGCCATCCAAAGCTGGTTGCAGCTTCTACCGCGACTCTTTTTACTTTATTTGATGGTAATACAG
>NZ_FMMP01000012.1 GCF_900095725.1 Cellulosilyticum sp. I15G10I2 | reverse complement strand
ACGCGGCGTCGCTGCATCAGGCTTGCGCCCATTGTGCAATATTCCCCACTGCTGCCTCCCGTAGGAGTCTGGGCCGTGTCTCAGTCCCAGTGTGGCCGTTCACCCTCTCAGGCCGGCTATGGATCGTTGCCTTGGTGGGCTGTTATCTCACCAACTAGCTAATCCAACGCGGGTCCATCCTATGCCGATAAATCTTTGAAAGAAAAACCATGCAGTTTTTCTTTATTATGCGGTATTAGCAACAATTTCTCGTTGTTATCCCCCTGCATAGGGCAGGTTACCCACGCGTTACTCACCCGTCCGCCACTAACCAAGAGAGCAAGCTCTCTTAGTCCGTTCGACTTGCATGTGTTAAGCACGCCGCCAGCGTTCATCCTGAGCCAGGATCAAACTCTCATATAAAAGTTTGTCCAAACAGTAGTTAACTGTTTTTTGACTTAATTACTTGTACTTTTAAAGAATATTGCTATTCTTTAAGCACTTGATTCGAACTTGCAATGAAACTTAGTATAAGTTTCTATGTGAAGTTCTTTTGAATCGACTGGTTTTATGGTTACTATTCTATTTTCAAAGTTCATTAAGTGTTGATGCTCAAGCCCTAAGGCTTTTTCGTTTGTGCCGCTAACTAGTGGCGACTTGTATAATATTACACGAGTTTTCTACATATGTCAACACTTTTTTCATATTTTTTATTCTTATTTTTTATATTGCTCCAAACCCTTGATAAATATACATAGATATCTTTTCCAGTATAGAAATAATTTCGGGAAGAGCAGATAAACTTTATCGTTATGAAGAAGTTTTCGAAACTATTCTCCAATCAATAAGGCTATAAGCACTTTTTATACTGTGCTTATAGCCTTATTGATTGAATATGCCTTCTTCTATCTGGAAGCCTGCACTTCTTTAACCTCATCAGAAATATCAATAATATAAGACCTTGTAGGCGTTTCACTGACTTCAATAGATAAAAGAAGCCACCTTTTTTCAAATAATAGTTGCTGCAATGTTTCTTTAAAGTAGTGGCTGATATTTTCAAGCGTAGGATTTAAAGTTGTAAAAGGCTCAACTTGATTAATAGATACATCCTGAAATCTATGCAGATACTTTTCAATATCTTTTTCTATAGTATCGAAGGCAATGAAATCATCTTTAACTTTAAGCGTATGCATCGTAATCTCCCACGTATGGGGATGTTCTTGCCCCAGCACCCCATTGATATAGATCGCATGGGTTGCATTAATATAAAACTTAAACCTATATTGATTATACTTCAAAGTGCTACATCTCCTTTATGCTTAGCCGTTTTTTCCACAAGATGATAAAGATATTTTCTCATAAAATACAAAACAAAAAATGGAACGATTAAAGAGACCCCCTTACTAAATAAGAAATTAAGTTCCCTGGATAAAAAATAAAATACATACTGATAGCATAGACTGATGAGCCCGCCTGCCAAAAACAAACCTACTACGAAGGTACCTATATAAATTAAGAAACCTAAGAGGCCATAAGCCGCATTAAAAATAGACTTTGATGCTAATACATAATGTATAAAAAAGCCCAAAATTACTCCTGTTGTATTGGCATAAACTAAGCTGACGTCAAAATAGCTGATTAGAAGCCATACCAAACCACCATCAATAACCGCTGCTAAAACTGAGTAAATAAAGTATTTTATAAGAGGATTATGCAAACTTATGCGCCTTCTAATACTATTCATAATATCCCCCTTCTATTCTGAATCTTTTATCTACGTCTTATTAATTTTGCTTCTGCTTAAGCTGAGTAACCCGAAAACTGTCCCATCTCCTTGTATGTTTCTTCTTGATACGTTTTATTAATAGTTTTTTCTAAGGTCTCCCATATACTTTCATCTTCTTGATTTTGGGTCGCCATACTCAATTTTATGCAAGCTTCCCTATTGTCCCTTAAATTAAATGCTTCTTTAACATCGTCAATAAACTTTTGGGCGAGTTCTTTATCCGCTTGGAGCATCACTAACACCAATTCATTTTGATTAAGACGTGCTACGATATCAGACTTTCTGCTCTTTTCCCCAACTAACTTTGCTACGTCTTTTAATATCTCCTCTGATAAGACACTTTCATCTGTATCTGATGAAGAAGTTAAACTTATTCTAATAAAAGTAAGCGGTAAAAATGTTTCTATATTAAGTTTTGTCATAAGATTATCAAAAAATTCCCTGTTATAAACTCCAGAAGCCAGATCGTAAATACTAGCTGTTTGGGTAACCTGCTGCATAGCATTAATCTGTGTACTAAACTTTTCGATCTGTAGATTTTTATTTTTAATTTCATTTTTAAATCCATTTGCTTTTTTAGCTGCATCAAAGATATAAATTGAGAACAAGATGCTTAATACGACGATACCTAACGCTATGAAGGTTCCCAACATATAAATTCTTGTAAAATGCTGTGGTATGCGCAGTGTCGTTAGCATATATGTTTCTAGCGTTGCTATACCGATTATATATTGTGCCTCTCCTGCATTTAAAAAGGTCCATGCAAGCACTTCTTTACCTTTGTCACTTTGCTTTATCACCGTTGCTGTTCCGCTTATACCCTGATTCATAAGCTGCTCCGCAGCCTCTAGATCTTGTCCGCCTTCATATCTCCACTTATCAAATAGCGCATTTATACTTTTATCTTGATATTTTTGTGTCGTTGAAGCATCTTTTTCAAATAAAACGCCTTCCCTGTCATAGAAAAATATATACTGATTGTGAGAATTAACTTGCGTCTTAATAATCTCATCAATAACCTTTGTTTCGGCTATTTTAAAAGTGTTTTTATCTTCTGCCACAGCATCTGCAAGAAGTTGTTCTGCTTCTTCTGCCAGCCGAGTTACCTCCATCTGCTGCTCATTTGCAAAGACTTCAACCAATGTATTTTTATGATCATTCATTTGGTAAACCAAAAGTGTCCCCAACACTATAATGAGTAAAGTTACCACGCTGCAGATGCTAAATATTTTAAATAAATACTTTTCTTCCTTATTGTTTCTCATCTTTATCCCTCCCCCTTGTATAACCTTAAATCTATAAGATTAATGAGCCTATTTGTCTCCAACATAGGGTCTACGTCCTTTTAATAAAACAAAAACACCTATGATCTTTCCTGCTGTTAATAAGTCATAAAACCCATCGCACAAGAAGTTTACATAAATGTTTGTTGTCTTTATTATATCCTTATTACACGCGATAATCAAATTTCTAAATAGATTATATTTTTACTTTTCACCCACAAAACTATTTTAAAAATATAAACTTGACCCTATCAAACCTATGATATTCTTGATGTTTAATTATGTCACACTGAACACTTTAAAATTTCCACTTTAAGAAAATCATATAGAAATTGGTAAACTTTCAAATCTTTCCTATCAAGTTTTAATTCTTTTAAGCTTTATAACTAACTTCATGCTATTAATAGATGTTCTGATGATTTTCATTTTGCTATCCCCTTGTTTGAAATCATATCTAAGTTCAAAAGGCACCTCTGCGAAAACAGCACCACAAGCATATAGCTTGTACAAAAGCTCCGTCATACAGGCAAATCCACTCTCTTCGATCATCTGATCTTTAAACTTATCTTTTAATTTCTCTAAAATAGTCCTTTTATAAAGTCTATAGCCACAAGTATAGTCCCTTACCCCTTTTACATGTAAAGAGGTCCCATAAACCCTCTTGGCTGCTTGGCAAGTAAAGCGTCTTAGTTTTGAAAGCCCCCGAACCGATGCACCCTCTTGATATCTTGAAGCGATAACGACATCTGCATGGGTTTCTTTTTGTTTATCTATCATATCGCGTATATACTTAGGATCATGGGTATTATCACAGTCCATAAAACAAATGTATTCACTATTAGAACTATTTTTCAAAACATATTCTATGCCCGTTTTAACAGCCATCCCAAGTCCTTGATTAACTGGATGATTAATAAGCTTTAGATTATCATAATCTTCTTGTAATCTTTCAGCTATAACCTTTGTTTGATCTACACTTCCGTCATTAATAATAACAATTTGCAAATCAAGCTGATAATGTAATTTTAAAGTACTTTTATAATTTTCCCATTTTTTAATCAGTTCAATAATGTTGCCCTCTTCATTGTAAGCAGGAAGCATAACTGTTATTTCATTCATTATTAACCCTCTTTCTTATACGACGTATAATTTGAAGCGCATAGTCGAAATCTCTTTTTGCTATGGTCGTGAAAATTTTATATTCTTCTTTTAAATTCAATGTTTTCCACTGTCTTTCTCCTTTGATGCTATTAATAATGCCTGCAAATCTTATCCAAAAGATGATAAAGTTAAAAACAGGCAGTAGAAAAATCATATAAATCCTTGAAGTGTAATAGATTCTAACGGCTTCATAATTTCTAAGATACATGCTTATATTCAGATAAAATAAAAAACCTGAGAAAACATATAGCAAATAAATGATAAATACTGAACCTATAACAAGCTCAAAGGGATAGTTCATAAATACCAGAAAAATCAGTGCAAAATACCATATCAGTCTTGGAAAAGCAAAAGTATGATCATATATAAGCAACCTAATCATAAAATTACTAAAAAACCCTTTAACCGCTGACATCTTATGTTGCAAAAACATATGTGAAACTTCTATTTCTCCCCGCTGCCACCTTTGTCTTTGGGTATAGAGCTTGTTAAAATCTTCAATGGGATCTACAAAAAATAAAGCTTCTTCACATAAATGCACATTCTTTTTTAATAGATGCCGCATCTGAAAAGTAATCTGAGTATCTTCACAAACCGTTTCACTGTTATAAAGCTGGGTTTTTAAAACGACTGATTTTCTAAAAGATGAAAAAGCTCCGGATACTGTATAAATACTGCCTAGCTCCGACTCAAAATTTCTTCCCGCCAAAAAAGCTTGTGCATATTCAAAAAACTCACAGTCTCTTAGGATACGTAAAAATAAACCTTTGGTCTTTTTAATATAAACGGGATCAACTAAGATAACACCTGTCATACAATGTATGTCCTGATTTTGTTCAAAGCGTATAATCATATTTTTAAGCGCATCTTTTTCAAGCTGTCCATCGCTGTCAATATGAATAATATACTTGCCTGTGCTATTAAAAAGTGCCATGTTAAGTGCCTTAGATTTGCCTTGCTTAGAATTTAAATAACTCATAGATAAGCCTTCAAAGTGCCTCTGAGCTTGGGTAAAAATCTCGAAGCTATTATCACTGCTCATATTATCTACTAGTAAGACATCTATAAGTTCCATAGGATAGTTTGAGTGATAAATTGATCCCAAGCATGCGCTCAGGGTATCTGCTGAATTATAGACGGGTACAATGACTGTAATCTGAGGGAGTTTTCCTTTAAAAGCTTCTCTTTTTATAAGAAACTTCTTTTTAAGAAGTATAAAAAACCCTCCAATAGCCGGAATAATCTCCATAATGAATGGAATAATAATCCATGCCATCCAGAAAATCATCGTTCTTAACGTTCTGCTAAATATCATCTCCATACGAAACATCTCCTATCTTTTGCCTTTTAATCTGCGCTTTAGTAAATACATGAAAATATAAAATGATAGATAATGTATAGAAAACAATTCTGCCAAACAATGTATGCGCAAAATAAAAAATGTTATTGCCATAGTAATATACCAAACTACAGATTATAAAAAGTCTCAGTACATTGGACATGAAGATCCAAAAAGCCCCTAGGATGCAGCCTGCTATTTTTTCTAAGATATTGTAGACTGGAAAGAAGCAAAGAAGCGAAATAAAAGCTAGAATCTCGATAACTCCTGAACATTCGTAATCTATATAAAGTGATATTGTTTCTTCATTTCTAGAAATCAGAATAAGCGAATACTCATGGAATGTCTTATAATAACCTGTTGCATCCCCAATAATTCCTGCTGCAATGGTTACTAATCGACTCAATAGGCTCACTAAATAAGGCTCAAAAAACGTCATTAAAAAAAAGAATATCCCCACAGCCCCAAAAACAAACTTAAAAAAATGCAATTTCCCTCTATTAAAGACTGTCATTAAATAAAGCCATAGAATAAATACGCACCCTATTAAAATACTCATACACTTGGTCTTCTCTTTCTTTTATAAATCATAGCCCCTACTATAGCCACTACCCCACTGATAACTAGTCCCATGTATGGCCGGGTGCTTCCCGCCTCAAAAATAACTGATTGACTTCCTAAATTTGGAAACTCTAGCCTTAAAGTAAACATCTGGTTATTAGTATCTTGCCTAAAGGTAGATAAAGGTATACGAAATTCTCCTTGATCACTGGTTTTTCCATCCTTATTATCCCCCCTTACAACGTAACCATCGGCTGTTAAAATGAGGTAGCCTCCACTCGTATCAACAATACTTATCCTGCCTTTACTGGGGGTATCAGGCGCTAGTGCTAACTGCCTCCTTGATCCTTGATCTACATAATATACTATTTGATAGTAGTTTAAAGCTTGGCCTCCTCGAGTACCCATTTTGATATACAAATATAAATTGTTATCATCCATATGCCATTTTAAAATATGCACTTGCCCCTCATTGTTCCATGGGTATTTTAATTCTGAAGCCGGTTTATCTGACCAGTCATCAAAATGCCCATCAAGCACTACATTAACTGGGGCACCATGGGTGCTCTTGGCACTCATAATTATTATCAGGAAAATTATGCTGATGATTTGCTTCATTTAGACCTCCCCTTCTTGTTGGTAATAACAAATACCCCTATTAATGCAATAATGCCCGCTAAAGAGACTATTGTCCCTTCCACTAAATAAGGATAAGTAATTTTAATCAATGTCTGTCCACGGTTTAAGTGTAAAAGATTATTTTTCTTAAAGATGGGCTTAGTGCTTTCATAGGCATCTAAAAATGCAAACGTTGTATTTACATTATCTTCTGGCACATCAATCATCAGATCATTTTTATCCCGTTTAATCTCTAGACTTACAAGCCTCCTCTGAGGCACCCAAGAAGGTTCTATCCCTATTGCTTCATTAAGCAGCTGCTGTATTTGCGGGTCTTGATTAAACATTGCATGAAACATGAGATTAAAACCTACGAAGATAATATTTTCATGTTGATTGTTTCCCATAAAAGCCAGTTTTTGATTCCGTATCCACGAAAAACCTGTGACGCCACTCAGATTATCTAAATAAACTGTATTCCAGTCTTGATACTCTTCTTTAAACTGTGTGCTTTTATAAAGCTTATTGTTAAAAAATAGATCTCCAAAGTTATTATGAAAGGTAATAGGCTGTGCACTTACTCCCAAAAACGTTATTCGGTTAGTCCCGAGGTCTACTGGAATCTTATTCATATCAATCACTATTTTTACACCTTTACGGCTTAGATTAATCAACATCTTTTCAGCTTTTAGGCGATTATTGTATCTAAAATCAGATAAGTAAATAAGTTTATATTGACTGAGATCTTCTAGGGTATAGTCTTCAACATTCCAAGATCCTCCGATTTCAAAATACGGGTATTGAAGCGGAATTTCTGTAGCAGAACGACCTATACATAAACCTTCATAGTGTGTAACAACGCCAAATGCACCTTCTACTTGTCTACGAATAATATAGCTCTCATCTGTTTCTGCATATAAGGCATAGTCAGATATCCTAGCCGCATGCAACATATCATCCCACTTGTTTTTAGTTTGTTCTAAAGAAGCTTTTCTTATAATGATCGTATCGCATCCCATTTCTATAGCCCGATCAAACATATAGGTATAATAGCCTTTTTCCACTGCGGAATTTAAAAGCACGATATTCTTAGCAGTAGCTGCTCCCTGCCAAGCCCATCCATAAGCATATTGAACCTTCTCGCCTTCTCCGCCAAGGTAATATGAAGGGAATGAACCAAATAAGCTATTATCCAAAAGTAAAATCCTTTGCTTAGTAATAGGCTTGGTCATATCAAGCACGCTTGTAATCTTTGGAGGTTTTTCATCCGTATATAGGGGGAGATTGAAAGATAAGCTGCTATCTAGTGCAATCAAAAGCAGCATTGTCAGTACAATAGATCTTTTACAAGTCTTCCAAGAAATCATCCCTATAATAAAAAAACTATAGGCCATAGGTGTAAATCGCATCATCCACAAAAGCTGGTTAAGAGGTAGTTTAATCAGAAAAGGCACAAAAGCTGTTGTGGTTCCTAAAAAGATAACGAGAGTAGCAATAAATCCCGGCTGACTTTTTTTATGTGAAAGCAACACCCCTATAAATGCAATGATCACAATTGATAAGCCATAATAAAAATAGCCTGTACTTCTTAGTCTTAAGAAGGGATTTAAAGAAATAGTAAAGGGTATACTCAGTGCCCTCATAACCTCTGAAGTGGCTTCACTATCCATCGCTACAAGCCCTCCACGAAGTGCTGGATAAACCCAAATACCACAAACTGCAAAAGTTAGCAGCATAACAATTATAATTTGAAAAGATGCCTCTGCTTCTTTATGCATAATCGTATAACATAGTAAAAAAATAAACGTTGCAATACCTATCATCGCCGCAATCATTAAGTGACTTGTAATACTTAAAATCATGATGAGAATAACTCCTATAGCAGCCCTTTTATGCTTATGTTCAACAAACTCCCATACAAAAAACATCAGATAAGGAAGTAGCATCGTAATAACTATTCTTGGAATATTTCCCTCTGAAAAAATCACTCTTGCATTATCCGGCATAAAGAACCACAGCATCCCAAAGGCTAGTGAAAGAAATATTCTATTTTCTTTAATCCCCCATGCCAGCCACCCACAAGCTCCTATGAAAAAAGTCATGCCAATAAATAAAAGATAGCCACCTGCTATACTCCCCCCTACTAAAGCCTGGCATCCTGCTAAAATATAATAAGGAACGGGTCCCCAGTATCTAAAAGGCTGTATGCCGTTATACCAAAGTTCTGTAAAAAGAGGATATATGTTTCCGTTCTTTATTCCTTGATATACGAGATCTGCCTTAAAAATATGTCCATATATATCAGCACCCCAAGGCCCTCCCTCTACCTGGCTTACATAGAACATTAGAACTATTGTACTTATGGTTAAAAAAACAAGGGCAAGTATGGTCTTAAACCCTAAGCTACACTTTACACTGCTTGATGTGTTATTTTCTATACTGCCTGTCATGTCTCCTTGTAATCTATTTTTTGAAGATCCTTGTTCCCTCATATCACTTCTGTGACTTTTATAGGTATCATCAAAGCCTGTTAGTTGAGTTTGTTTTATTGGTTTTAACGGTTCATCTTCTATTTGTGACTGCTGCAGTTTCAGTGCTTGACTCACTACTTCTTCTGTTGCTTTATCAAGCATGCTTTGCATAAGTAACTGAGTAAGCATTGTTTGATCTATCCTATTTTCTGGGTGATTCACAATATATATTCTTGAAGGCGTTTCACCGATTTCTAATTTCACAAGCTTAAATTGATGGGCTTCAAGCCGTACATATAGCTTTTCGAAAAATACAGTCCCCATATTCTCAAGAGTAGGTTCTATCTGATCAAAAGGCTTTATTTCTCCGAGTTCTCTGTGTTCGTAGGAGGATAGAAACTGCTGAACTAAATTTTCAAGTTCATCATATAAGATTAATTCTTCCGCAAATGATTCTACAAATAATGTGATTTCAAAAGTATGAAGATGTGAAGCTGTAGGCCGGTGATTAATAAAGATACTATGCGATGCATTTAAATTAAACTTATACTTATAACCCTTAAATTTCATCTTAGCCCTCACCTCCTCTAAAATAATAAATAGTATGGCTTTAAATAAGTTGATTTATTTAAAGCCACACTATTTATTACTCCTCTTATGAATTTGAGATAGTTTTTACAACTAAAAAAAGACCAAATTGGTCTTTTTTTAGTATGCCTGCAGAAACTCTTCAATATCCGCTTCTACTATTTTAAGTGAGCTTCTCCAAAAATCTACACTGCGTACATCTATATTCATTTCTTTTGTAACACCCGCAATAGGTTTTTTACCGGTTACTGCCAGAAGTTTTTCATAGGCTTTTGGGAAATTTTCTTTATCTTGTTCATACTTTGCATAAAGTCCTTTGGCAAATAAAAGTCCAAATGCATAAGGAAAGTTGTAAAAATTAGCACTTGCATAATAGTAATGTGGCTTCCATGTCCACATATAAGGATGTAAATATTCTGGATCTAAACCATCTCCATAAGCCTCTTTTTGCGCTTTAAGCATTAAATCATTGAGCTCTTTAGGTGAAAGCGGCCCATCAGTTCTATTTTCAAAAACTTCACTTTCAAATAAAAATCTAGAATAAATGTCCACAATAACTTGTGTATAGTCACTGATTTCTGTTTCTAATATGGCAAGTGTTTCTTCGACGTCAGCTTCTTTTAAAGCTGCTTTTTTAACAATCGTCTCACAAAATGTAGAAGCTGTCTCCGCCAGCGGCATAGGAGGATCGATATTAAGAATGCTCTCTTCGTTTAAACACTGATCATGAAAACCATGGCCAAGCTCATGCGCCATCGTAATCACATCACTTAAGTTATTGCCATAGTTAAGCATAATACGGCATTCACCTATACTATGGAGTGCATAGCAAAAAGCGCCTCCCACCTTTCCCTCTTTAGGGAATACATCTATCCACTCATTATCCATTGCTTTTTGTGCAAAGTCAGCTAACTCCTTACTAAAGGCACCAAAATTCTTTAAGATAAAGGCCTTCCCTTCTTCATATTGAAAAGACATTTCTTTTTGTACAACTGGTGCATATAACTCATAAAATGGTAGTCCATTTGTATAACCTAGTTTTTCTGCTTTCTTTCTAAGATATTTTCTAAATAGCGGGAGACTCTCCTTAATCGCCTGAAGCATTGCATCAAGGGTTTCCTTATCCATTCTGGAACTTTCAAGAGTCATCTCTAACGGTGAAGTATAGCCGCGCATCTCACAAAGTGCAAGTACTTCTCCTTTAATGGCATTAAGCGCTGCCGCTGTGCCTTCTTCTATCTTTTTATAAGAAGCTATTTCTGCCATGTAAGCTCTTTTTCTAATCTCCTTATCTTTATCATACGCCATATTAAGAACCTCTGTTAAAGGAAGCTCTTTCTTTTCTCCGCTTACCTCTATCTCTACTTTATGGGTGGCGATTAATAAATTTTTATAGTTTACCCACGCACTAGATCCTGTATTTTGCATTCTGGCAATAATATCTTCTTCTTTTTCTGCTAACATATGTTTTTGTTCCCGTACTATTTCCTGCAGATAAAATGTATGTTCTTTTAACAAATCAGAAGAACTGATTATTTCTTCAAGTTTTTCTATCTTGCTGATCCAGTTACCTAACTTTGCTTGTGTTCCTGCTAACTGGCTCATCTTTTGCTCAAGCACTGCATCATACTTAGTGGCTGACTCATTTTGTGAATCTACACTTAAAGTAAGCGCCGCAAAAGCACTTAGCTTTTCATGAAGACTGGTAAGTTCTTTTACGAGAGTGATATACTGTTCTAATTTTTCCTTTTCATGATCATGACTTATTGTATTATCATTAACCCAGTTTTTTATTTTTAAAATAAGTGATTCTAATGTTTTAATATCTTCTTTAAAGTGCTCATCTTCAAATGAATGATAAAGTTTTTTTAAGCTCCAGTTTAATTGCATACTTATCTCCTTTTTTAACCAATGCACTATTTTTATAAATCTCTGTATTATATTTATAAACTTATAATTTATGTTCTACTCTATATTATTATACACATTAGCTCCTATTCTCAATCATTTTTTATTCTCTGTAAACGTCTCTAATGACATACTAAAAAAATAACGTATAAAGTATTAGAAAATCTTTACTTTATACGTTATTTTTATTATTTGTCATTAAATATTTTAACATCATCTAGATCGGCCTTTTTAAGCGTTGGGTATAAGTAATCACAAATAAATGATTTTTCTTCTTCTGCTGTATAAATACAGGATTCCCAAATCTGAGTCGCTTTAGGTTCATTTTTGGTTGACTGAAAAGTCTTTATTTTTTTCATAAATATCACTTATCCCTTTCTTTCTATAATAAAAAGGATCAAGCACCTGACACTTTAGTTATTCAGCTATTATATAACGTTTTGTGGTCTTCCTTGCAGCCACTTATCAATATTATCAAATACAATGACAGCTCTTTTTTCTAATGCTTCCTTAGTTGCAAAAGCTACATGAGGCGTTACCACAACATTAGGCGCATCAAACAAAGGATGATCAGTGGGGACTGGCGGTTCCACTTCAAATACATCTATCCCAGCTCCCGCAATCTGTCCACTTTTTAAAGCCTCAGCAAGTGCTGTGCTATCTACAATAGGTCCTCTTGCCGTATTAATAAGCACCGCATTTTTCTTCATAAGGGCAAGTTTATCTTGATTGATAAGTCCTATTGTTGCGTCATTTTGAGGGACATGAAGAGATACAATATCACAAGTTGCAAGCAGTGTATCTAAATGCACATATTGGACACCCGCTCCTTCTTTTATAGATCGGCTATAGGCATAAACCTCACACCCAAAGGCCTTTGCAATATTGGCTGTTCTTAAGCCTATAGCGCCGGTCCCTATAACCCCAAATTTTTTGCCTTCTAGTTCAAAACCAATAAGCCCTGCTTTTGTTCCACCTTCTCTTGTTACCTTATCACATGGAATAAGACGGCGATAAAGTGCAAAAAGCAAACCAAATACTAAATCTGCTACAGCAACAGTAGAATAGCCCGCACAATTACATACTGTAATACCTCTTTCCTTACAATACGCTGTATCAACATGGTCTACACCTGTAAAGGCTACACAAATCATCTTTAACTTCGGACACTTTTCAATGACTTCTTTTTGATATTTAAAATTGGAAAGGACAACAACATCTGCATCTTTACTTCTTTCTATTAATGTCTCTGCATCTTCTTGTCGTGTATTGTAATACACAATCTCCATTCTGTCCCCAACAGTATTTTTTGCCATATCTAAAAGCTTACTTTCATCTACGCCTAATGGCTCTAATATGACTAATTTCATTCTCTTTCTCCTTTTCTAAGTTAATCTATCTTCCACTCTTTATAAATACTTATCTTAATTATAGTTTTGTCTTAGCAAATTTGCTACTGTTAAATATAATGTTTTTCTTCTCTTTTTATATTTCATTTGTGCTTTAGTTGTGTTCTTTTGATTGCATTGACTTTCACTACTATCTAGCATAGTATTAATTATATTCCAACAAAAATCTTAGAAGGAGATGATCCTCGTGATAAAACTTGTTGCCCTTGATATGGATGGTACCTTACTTAATAACACAAACCAAATTACGCCAAAGACAGCTCAAATAATAAAGCAAATGCAGAAGATGGTATATCCCATGCACTCAAAACCTTTATTCTTAAATAGTTTAAGTTAAATACTTTCTAATACAACTTGTTTAATAATGCATTCCCATAAAAATAATCAAGGTCAATCCCGCACTCCCCAAGCTCTCTTGCATTTACTATGTGCTTTTTATAATCCCCATGATAATCAGATCCTCCTGATATAATAGCGACTTTCCCCGCATATTTCTGCCTGATTTCTTTTTCTATTTCTTTGTTTTCCATAGATCCCTTATAACTGGTTTTATCATAGGTATAACACGCTTCTATACCATCTAATGAGCCCTCAATGAGTCCTTTAATATACTGGTCTCTAGAGCGCGTATACCCCTTATAACTTACCCTGTCTTCTATCAAGTAGGGATGTGCTAAAATCGCAATGCCTCCAGTTCTGTGGATTTCATCTATAACCTCTATAGGATCTGGCTTTTTACGGGTGCTTTTTAAGCTTAGATCATTCTGAATAAATAGCTTTGCCTCTTGCCAAGATTCTGTATACCCTTTTGACGCCATTAGTTCATAAATATGTTTTTTTTGAATCAATTCTGGATGATTTACATTGTTATTTACCTTAAGCACCTCATCCCAAGTAATATCTATTCCTTTTTTATTAAGTACTGCTATAAGCGCCTTATAGCTTACTGCCCTGCTCTTTTGAATCTCTCTTTCTAGTGATTTAAAATAAGCATCCTTCCAATCACATCCTAACCCAATAATGTGGACATCTTCATTACTGGTATCACAAGAAATTTCTATTCCTCTTATAAGTTTTAGGCCCTTATCTGCTGCATACTCAACGATGCTTATTTTATTACCATTTTCTATTACACTTTCAACAGGTATCCTGTCATGATCTGTGATAGCAATAATTTTCATACCTACGCTGATCGCTCTGTCTATCAATTCTTTAGGTGTATCATGTCCATCTGAACAAGTGGTATGTGTATGCAAATCACATAAATACATAGGTGTATATCCCATAAAGATCCTCCCTCCTATAACTTACTGTTAAAAACTAAACAGCTCTATACCTTATTGTACTCTATGATTTTAATAACTTTCTAGTACTTTATCTAGCTTTGACTGATTACTAAGGCCCATTTTGCGCTCTAAAGAATATTGGTAGTCTTATCTAAGTAAACATGCTATACTTTTTTTAAGTTATAGATCAAATACTAAATACAAGAGGTATGAACCTATGAATATAAGGGAAGAAAAAGATAAAATAGGAAGTCTTTCAGTTGAAAGAGATGCTTTATACGGTATTCAGACTGTACGGGCGTCAAATAATTTTGCAATTAGTAATAATCATGTAAGACTGGAACTTGTTTATGCCATGGTTACTATAAAAAAGGCTGCTGCCATGACTCATAAAGAACTTAAGCTGCTAGATGACAAAATAGCTTCTGCCATTATAGAAGCATGTGATAGAGCTCTTAGGGGAGAAGTGAATGATGCTTTCATTACCAATGCCCTGCAAGGCGGTGCCGGCACGTCAACTAATATGAATGTGAATGAAGTGATTGCAAATTTAGCACTTAATCACTTAGGACTTCCTTTAGGAGATTATCAGAGCATCCACCCTCTAGATCATGTGAATAAAGGACAGTCCACCAACGATGTCTATCCCACTGCACTCCGCATCGCTGCTATTAAAGAGATCCGTGCTTTAAGTGATGAATGCAGTAAACTCCAAGAGAGCCTTCAGAAAAAAGAACTTGAATATGCCGATATTTTAAAGCTTGGACGTACAGAACTGATGGATGCCCTGCCTATTACACTGGGCCAGGAATTTGGTGCGTACGCTCAGGCTATCTCTCGTGATAGATGGCGTATCTATAAAGTGGAAGAGCGTCTGCGCCAGATTAACCTTGGAGGTACCGCGGTGGGAACGGGCAGTAATACCAACCGCAAATTTACCTATAGAGTTACTGATATCTTGCGTGAACTTACAGATATGGGACTTGCTCGAGCCGAATACCCTATGGATTTGACCCAGAATAATGATGTATTTGTTGAAGTATCAGGGCTTCTAAAGGCTCTCGCTGTTAATCTTATGAAAATCTCCACAGACCTGCGGCTTATGAACTCTGGACCTTATGGAGGCTTTGGAGAAATCACACTAGAGGAGCTACAAGCTGGCAGTACTATCATGCCTGGCAAAGTGAACCCTGTTATTCCTGAAATGGTAACTCAAGTTGCTATCAAGGTCATGTCTAACGATAATGCGATTACGCTTTGTGCAGCAAGCGGCAACTTTGAACTAAATGCCTTTATGCCGTTGATTGCAGACAGTCTGCTTGAAAGCTTGAGTCTCTTAACCCATACCCTTGCTATCTTTCGGACAAAATGTATCGAAACACTTACCCCAAATGTTGAAGCCTGCAGAGCTCACCTTGATCGTTCTCTTGTTTTGGCTACTTCACTAGCTCCTTATATCGGTTATGAAAATGTAGCTTTTCTCATCAAAGAATGTGGCAGTGACGCCACCAAAATCCGCGAGTTAGTTTTACAAAAAGAACTCTTAGACGAACAGACTCTGGACAAGCTTCTTAATTACCGTCATGAGATGACTTACCTGGTATAGAGCAGTCCTATCCTCGCAAAACAAACGTCCTTTAAACTAGATAAAATACCTTTATTAAAAGTAAAACAGGCGGATAAACACCCTTTTTTTGAGTGTTTATCCGCCTACTAATTCATTTCACTTCTCTATCTAAACTGTTGGACCAATCAACTAAGAAACCCTTTTTATGAATTCAGCATCTTTGTTAACTATTTTCCCTTACTAAAATTTTCATCTTTTCGAAGCTTTGTTCACTAATAACATGTTCTATTTTGCAAGCATCCTGTTCTGCAATATCCTTATCAACACCTAGCACCATCACAAGAAATTGTAAAATGACTTGGTGTCTTTCATAGATCTTATTAGCTCTTATTCTACCCATCTCAGTAAGCAAAATATTGCCCTTCTCATCTATTGTAATTAACTTGTCATTTTTGAGAATCCCCATAGCTCTACTTATACTAGGCTTTGAAAAATTAAGCTCATTGGCTATATCAATGGAGCGAACACTTCCTGTTTTTTTCTCTAGCATCAAGATAGTTTCTAAATAATTTTCGCCCGACTCGTAAATTGCCATAATATCCTCCTATAGTAAACTTACCGTCATTTTAACATATCTCCTCAAAAGACTCAATATCCCTGGCATTTCATAGTGACTAAAAGTCAACTTCTCCATAGGCTATTAAGGGATCCCCATTTGTAACAGCTAAGGCTACCATCATATAAAGTACAACGCCACTTATTTGAGCAAAATAGGACCTCATTGTATTGCCAAAAAAGTCACGGATTTCTCCTATTAGTTCTCCCTCCGTAACTTTTTGCCCCGCCACAACTTGGGGATACCAGCACCCCTCGCAGTCTGCTTCTAAATAAACTGCCCTGGTAATATTGTACGGTGCTTGCAAAACAGAGGTCTGACTTGCTATAATGCCAAGATATGCCAGCACACTTCTGACATCTTTTTTATAAGCTTCTACCTCTTCTTTTGTCCAAATACCTGCTCCGCCACGTTCAACTAAAATCCCTGGAACCCCGCGGATCGCTGCTGAATTATAAGCACCTGTTGTGGCCCCTGATTTCACCATATATTTTACATCTAAAACTGCAGCTACCTCTTTTGAGGCGGCTACTATGTCTTCTTCTGCAATGCCCGGATAATAGACAAAAGGTATGACTGCTTCATGCAGATCTCCCCCATGCAGATCCATATAAAAATCTGCCTTACTTTGAAACTCATAGGTCAGCATATGCGCTATTTTTTGCGTTATACTGCCATCTTTATCTCCTGGAAACTCCCTGTTCAGATTCTTTTTATCCTCTGATACAAGTGCAAAGATGCGCTCTTTAAAAGCAGACGTATTCACTGGATGGATGATAATAATCTGTCCTGCAATGTCCATTGGATCAATTTCTTGTGCCAGTTCAATAGCTGTTTGGATACATGGATATTCGCCCCCATGGATTCCCGCTGTAATAAGAACAGTCTTACCCTCACTTATTCCATTGATAAGTGTCACCGGAAACTGTACTTCTTCATCATAAACTCTGATAAACCCTTGAGTTTTTTCTCCAGGCGCTGCCTCAAGGTTCCCTATTTTAAGTTGCTCTAGCATATAAGTCTTCTCCCTCCTTTTGAGAGTTCATAATAAGTCGTGTTTTTTTGAGCTGTACTATTAAAAATAAACTTCTGCCAAAATAGAATGATAAAAGCGAAAGCCATAACCCATGATTGTGCCATATCGGAACGGCAGCTGCCCATACTAAAATACTTAAACCTAATGCCATAATCGTGGAGTTACGTACCGGCCTTGTAACCGCTGTACCTGTAAAAACACCATAAAAGGCTAAGCCAATTCCTGCAATCAGCGGATATAGAGCAATCCATAGATCATAGCTGCCTGCCAAACGAATAACCTCCCCTATATCTGTAAAAAGCAGTATAAGCTCTTTACGCAGCAATACATATACAGGCGTTATACAAAGGATAAAAATCCCTACCCATTCTCCAGTCTTTCTCCAGCATGCCTTAAGCAAAGCTTCCTGTCTTTGTCCTGCCGCCTTGCCTGCATAAAAGCTGGAGGCGTTGGCTAAGCCGTCAAACATATAAGAAATAACATATTGAATCTGATGTAATATAGCATTAGCAGACAGCATGAGCGTGCCATAGGACGCACTGGTCGCTGTAAATAAATTCGTTTGAATCAATAGACATGCCGTACGTACCATCAGATCTGCATTGACCCGCATCATTGCCATCAGCGAGCTTCTATGTAATATCGATTTGATTTTCATCTCTTCTTTATCAAACTTACCATGCATCACAATAAAACCTGCACCTATCATAAATGTAACCACCTGTGAAATCAGGGTTGCAGCAGCAACGCCGCCTACATTCATATTAAAATACTGCACGAACAAAAGATCTAATAAAATATTCAGGACATTGCCAGATATCTGCATAAAAAGTGCCATTTTAAGTTTGGCCTGCCCCATCAGCCACCCGAGTATCACATAATTAACGAGTACAAACGGTGCGCCCCAAATCAGGATGTAAAAATAGGTTCCTGTAAAACTCTGCACCTCTTTTTCTGGGGATAAGATAGACATGGTCGCCTTAAATAATGGATTCTGAAGTATGATAAAACCTAGCCCTACAATTAAGGCAATGCTGCAAGGGCGAAAAAAAGCTGTCGTTCTATCCCGCTCACTCTCTTTACCATAAGCCTGTGCGCTGTAACTTGTGGTACTGACTCTTAGAAATCCAAACAGCCAATACATGGTATTAAAAATCACACTGCCTACCGATACCCCTGCTATATAAGCTGGATCTGAAAGACGGCCTACTACTGCGGTATCTACAGCACCCAAAAGCGGCTGAGTCACTGTCGAGATAATAAAAGGAACAGCAATTTTCAAGTAATCCCAGTGGGTAAGGTGTATCTTTTCACTTACTTTACTCATATCACTTTAGACTCCCATTCTGGCTTGATATCTATTGGCATTACCGCCCTTAAGAGCTTTCTTGCATACTTATTTTTTAAACTGCTTAATCTGCTTATATCATCGACTTGTTCAACAATCTGTCCTTCATGAAAAAACATTACGCGATCACATAGGTAAGTGATGGCCGTTAAATCATGGGTAATAAAAATATAGGAAAAACTATACTTTGCTCTTAACTCTATCAGAAGATCCATGATCTGTGTTTGTGTCGATACATCAAGGGAGCTGATCGCTTCATCTAGTAAAATCACCTTTGGCCGTACAGCAATGGCTCTTGCAATACAAACTCTTTGCAGTTCTCCCCCGCTTAGTTCATGAGGATACCTGTCTTTAAACGAACTATCTAGTCCGACTTGTCTAAGCAGTTCTTCTACATGCTCTTCTTTTTTGAACTTTGTTTTACTCGTTTTCATAATAAAGCGCAAGGATTCTCCAATAATATCCTTGACGCGAAAACGTGGATTCACAGAGGACGTATAATCTTGAAAAACTACACTTATTTTATGATCGCATCCAGGGCTGCCTGATTGATACGATCTGCCATAAAGCGGCATGCCATCTAAAGTAACTTCGCCTTGGTCTGGCTTTAAAAGACCCAGTAGAACTTTACCAAAAGTGCTTTTGCCGCTTCCGCTCTCACCTATAATACCAAGGCATTCTCCTTCTTTAAGTATCAGATGAACACCTTTTAAAACCTGCTGGCGCTCCTTGCCCCAAAGGCGTTTCTGATTTTCTTTTTTAAAGCTGACGTAAACGTCTTTCGCCTGCATAATCATATTCATGCCTCCTTTAGCCTCGTTGATAAACAACCCGCTCAAACTGATTCATAACCGCCATTCTTTTTTCAATGAGCATCCGTGTGTACGGATCAACTGCATGACGGAAAACATCTCTTAATGGGCCTTGTTCCACTGCTATGCCTTTATGCATAATCACTACATCATCCGCAAGCTGCGTAATAATCCCAAGGTCATGGGTTACAAAAATAATGGCTGCATCCAGTTCTTGCTTGAGTCGTATAAATTCTTTGATAATTTCAAATTGAGTAATTGAATCTATGGCAGTCGTAGGCTCATCTGCAATAATGAGTTTGGGCTTTAGAGCCAGTGCAAGCCCAATCATAACACGTTGCAGCATCCCTCCACTAAATTGATGGGGGTACTTTTTCAGCACATCTTCAGGATTTTTAATCTGCATTCTCTCTAAAATATCGACTGACTGTAATTGTATTTCTTTAGACGAAAGACGCGTATGTGTCCTAAAAGTCTCTTCCATCTGGGTTCCTATGCGGTAAAGGGGATCAAAACAGTTCATAGGGTTTTGTAAAATCATACACATGTCTTTTCCCCTAAGGGTACGCTTTTTTTCCCCTGACATCTCAGTAAGCTCTCTGCCGCTTAGTTGTACACTGCCTGTTATTTTATAGTTATGATCTAAAAGACCCATAATTGCCTTGCAAGTCATGCTTTTTCCGCTGCCTGATTCTCCTAAAATACCAAGACACCTGCCCTTTTCTACAGTAAAAGAAACATCTGAAACTAACACCTTCTCATGCCCTTTTTGTCTGGTGCTGACTGACAAATGATTAACTTCTAATAGGCTGCTCATCGTCTTACCTCCTTTGGATCAAGGGCGTCTCTTAGACAATCCCCCAACAGATTAAAAGCTGCGACCAAAATAACAATGGCTGCTCCTGGGACTATCATTTGGGTAGGATTTGACGTCATGACATTTTTAGCTTCACTTAACATAGCGCCCCACTCCGGCATAGGCGCCTGTACCCCAAGTCCCAAAAAGGATAGGGTAGAAATATTTAAGATGGTCCAGCCCGTATCTAAAGTGGCCAGCACTGCCATCTCTGAGGCAATACAAGGCAACATATGCCGCGTTAAAATATATCCCGTTCCAGATCCAATACTCCTTGAAAACAGTACGAAGTTTTTGTGGGTATACTGAATCACATTGGTTCTTATCATCCTTGCATACCAGGCCCACTTAATAAATATATTAGCGATAATCACATTCCTGATATCTACACCTAAAAGTGCTACAATAGCTAAAATCATAATCTGACTTGGAAAAGAAAGCATCACATCCACAATACGCATGATCACCTCATCCACAGCCCCCCTAAAGTATCCGGCCATAACGCCCATGGAGGTGCCTATGGCGATAGTCCCTGCCATAGTGAGTACAGATAAAAACAAAGTAGGTCGTATACCATAAATCATACGGGACAAAATGCAGCGTCCCAAATGGTCAGTCCCTAAAGGAAACTGTGCAGATGGTGCCGCAAATTTATTTAAAATACTATTGACATACGGATCATTGGGTGCAAAAAACGGTGCGAAGACCCCCAGTATACTGGTAAATAAGATAATGATAATACAAACTATTGCGAGTTTATTTTTCAAAAACTGCCTTATCACTTAAGCCACATCCCTTCTGAGCCTTGGATCTGCTGCATACTGCAAAATATCAACCCCTAAGTTGCAAAATACAAATAAAACCCCCATCATCAACACATAAGCCTGAATAACTGGATAATCCCTATTAAAAATCGAAGCGATGCACAGTTTGCCAATCCCCGGCCATGCAAATACATTTTCGACTACAATGGTGCCTGCAATCAGCTGCGGCACACTCATACCCAGGGCTGTAATACAAGACTGCAGTGAATTTTTTAAAATATGCTTAACTAAAATAGTCCTTTGCTTTAAGCCTCTGGCCTGAGCATATAACACGTAGTCTTGACGCATATTCTCGAGCATGTTGTTGCGAATCAGACGAATATAGGTGGCAATATACGTTAAGGCTACAGTTATTGAAGGTAAGATCAGATGTTTAAGAGATCCGCTGCCGCTGGTAGGCAGTAAATCCAGCTTAATGCTTATCCACCACATCAGTAAAAGCCCCACCCAATAGGCGGGCATCGCAGTTGTAAGAAAAACAAGCCCCCGCATGATTCTATCAAACCAGCTGTCTTTATAAACGGCACAAAAAAAGCCTATAGGCAGGCTTAAACCTACCACAAAGAGCAGTGAAAACCCAGCCAGCTGCAAGGTAGCAGGCAGACAGCGCCTAAACTCTCCCAACACAGTCCTCGCAGGATTCGTATAACTTACGCCAAAGTCAAGTCTTAAGCAGTCACCCATCCACCTTACATACCGTACTAAAAAAGGCGCATCCAGCCCCAGCTGTGCTTTCATCTCATCAATAGCCTGCTGTGTGACAATAGGCGTTTGATTGACACGCAGCGCCACCTCTGCTGGATCTGATGGAATGAGGTTGATAAATACAAAACATAAGAAAGATATCCCGATTAAAAGAGGTATTGCAGCGAGGGTACGCTTAATGATATAATGCTTCATTTCTAAGCCTCCTTACAAAACATAGCTGCCAAAATGCGAGTTTCCTCTTCATTTGGGCAGCTTAGTGAGTGTATTTTTAAATCCTTCTATTTTTCGAAATACATTTTTTCCATAGGCACTTTATATTGTGTCTGTGCAAATGTTACATTTTTAAGTGCTGAGGTATAAACCGCACGGTTGCATTCATAAGTCAGCGGAATATAAACTGCATCATCATGAAGTCTTGATAATACAAAGTTATAAAGCTCCTGACGTTCCTTTTCATCTGTAGATCTAAGAATCTTGGTAATCGCCTCATCTATTTCAGCTTTATCATGCAGACCTTGCTGCGCTGCATAATCTCCATAAACTGGCTGGCGCATCCCAGCTAGTGAAGACTGTGGATCATAAGGCATCCCCCAACAGATATTAAATACGAGGTCAAAGTTCCCTGCCTTCATATTATCACGATAAGACTGCTCTTCTTCTCCTGTAATATTAAGTACAATACCTACCTTAGAAAGCTCTGATTGTAAATATTCTGAAATGGTTTTTTCTGTTACACTATCACTATTATATAGCAAAGCAAGCTCAAGCTTTTTGCCATCTTTTGATCTTACATTTCCACTTTCTGTCCAGCCCGCTTCATCTAATAAAGCTTTTGCCTGATCAAGACTATATGCATAAGGCTTAAGGTCTACATCGCAATAAGGTACAGTTTTTGCATAAAGTGTATCTGCTGGCTTTTCTAGTCCATTGAAAATGCCTTCCGAAATTTCTTGGCGGTTAATCGCATGTTGCAGCGCTTTTCTTACATTAGTGTCTTTTAAAATGTCATGACTTGTATTAATAACAATTTGTCTGGTAGACGTTGCCTCTGAAATAGCTGTTTCAAATCCTTCTTTGTCTTTGTACTTATTCATTGCCTCTGCATCGATCATATTTTTACCATAGATCAGGTCAATTTCACCTTTTTCTAAAGCTAAAATGCGGGTTTGATTATCCGGAATAACCTTAACGGTAATTTTTTTAATTTCAGGCTTTTCTCCCCAGTAGTTTTCATTCGCTTCAAATACTGCATATTCATCTGTTACAAAATCTGTAAGTACATAAGGGCCTGTTCCGATATAGGCACTCACACCATCTTTTGTTGAGCCTTCAAGCATTGCTTTTGGTGAAATAAAGCGGAAGGGTCTCGTTACGCCAAGCTCTGTAAGCATCGGGTAATACGGGCCGCTTAGGGTGATTCTAAATATGTATTCATCTACCACTTCTGTTCCTACCAGCAGATTCATCATCTCAAGCCAAGTATGTCTTTCTTTATTTTCTACAATAGCATCAAAGTTTGCTTTAACAGCCTCAGCATTAAACTTCTCGCCATCTGAGAAAATTACATCTTCTCTTAACTTAAAGGTATAAATTGTTCCATCCTCAGAAATCTCCCAAGACTTAGCAAGTGCCGGTGCATAACCATCCTTTGTGATCGTTACTAGCGATTCATATAAAAGCTCCTGTGCATACATCTCACCTCCATAAAGATGGGGATTTAAATCACGAATATCTCTAAAATTGACGTAAGTGAGCTCTGTTTTCTTTTCTGCTGCATCCATAGTTACTGCTTTTTGGGCTTCTGTATTGGTTTCAGACGTTTGCTCTGGCAAATTTGATTTTGGAGCACATCCTGAGAACATACTTAGAGCCATTACCCCAGCTATGCCTAAAACTGCTATTTTTTTATTTCGTATCATGTTTTATCTCCTTCATTAATAGGTCTGTACTCAAGTTAGCTTTAGCTAACTCAAATGCAAAAAAATATTCCTTCCTCTTAGCTTCGAGTATGATTGTAGCACGAATCAATTTTTCTGCATAATATGGATTCTTTATAGCCTGCTTATTCCATATTGTTATAACCCCTTGTTATAAAAACTGCTCAGCTCTTATTGATGGCTTGATCTACCATCATTAAAAACTCTGATACTTCATGCGATAATTCTTCATTTTTACGCTTTACATACCCGATTAATAAGCATTTTTCACAGCCAATAATATCTACCGACTTAATATCATACTGTTTAAAGTCCGCATGAAGAAATTTAATACCGAAGCTGCAAATATCTGTATGTAGCAGCAAGTTAATGAGTACATGATCACTGTTAGTATGGATAATCGTATTAAATTTGTTCATACATAGTGCCCCAATACTAATTTGATCTAGATGATGTTCCATGGAGAAGAAGTCTTTTGAAGGCTGTACAAACTTCAGATCAGCAAGTTCTGAAAATCCTATGGAATCCCTGTTGTACAGTGGGTTATTCTTCCCAACATAAACACAAGGACTCTTTTCTCCAAGTACTTTAAACTCTAAATTTTTATGTCCTAATATATGCTCAAAAGACTTTTTTTGAACCTCAGATATATAGAGAATACCTATTTCCGAACGGTATGTATTGACATTTTCTACGATTTTTTCGACTGTATCTTCAAGAAACTCCATTTGCAAGTTCTCTTCTTCATGTTTTTTATAATAATTACAAACTATTTGTGAAATCATATTGCTGGGGTAGCATGACACCCCAAACTTTCTGCGAGCCTTTTCTTTAACAATAGAACTCATAATGTCTGCATTTTTTAAAATGACTTTGGCATATTCATAAAGGCGTTCTCCCTCTGGGGTAAGGCTGACACCCTTACTCGTACGGTAAAAAACCTCTGCCCCCAATTCCTTCTCAAAAGCTGTTATGACCTTGCTTATATTAGGCTGTGAAGTATAAAGCTCTTTTGCTGCTTTATTAATACTCCCAAGCTCAGCTGTTGTTATAAAATACTCAAGCTGCTTAATTTCCATAATCATTCTCCAATCATTACCCTATTAAAAATCAAATAGTGGTACAATGAGTTAGTCTCCGCTAACTCATTGTACCACTATTTGATTCTTCCGGTAAACACCTTTTCTATCTATTATTTCTATTTTTTTAAGAAACTGAGTTCTTCCTCTATACTGTGTTTAACTGCTCTTATCTGCCATAGCTTCCCGACATAAAAAGGCACTCAAAAACCTCTTTTTAGGATTTTGAGTGCCTTTCTTTCATTGATCTCTTCTTTTATACTTCCTCCAGTAAATCTGCAATATAAGGGAAAGGTTCCACACTGCGCTTAAGTATCCCCTGCATATAAGCTATTAATATGCCGTAGTTTGTGATAGGAATCTGCTGATCTTTTGCGCACTGAACTCTATATTTCATTTCTCTTTCATTAAGCATACAGCCGCCACAATGAATAACAGCCTTATACTTTGATAAATCAACCGGAAACTCACGGCCGCTGGTGAATTCAAATTGTATTTGTTTGCCTGTATGCTGCGAGATCCAACGGGGTATTTTCACTGTACCAATATCGTCACACTGACGGTGGTGAGTACATCCTTCTGATATTAAAACCGAGTCACCATCCTGAAGCGTTTCAACTGCCATAACGCCCCTTACTGCTTCCTCAAGATTACCTTTATATCTGGCAAAAAGAATAGAAAAAGAAGTCAGCATAATATTTTTTGGGGTATCTGCTGATACTTTTGCAAACACTTGGCTATCGGTAATTACTAGCTTTGGTTTCTTTCCTAGATTTTCAAGTGTTTCTCTAAGTTCATATTCCTTTACAACGATAGCTGTAGCATCTGCTTCTAGTATGTCACGAATAGTCTGCTGCTGGGGCAAAATCAAACGTCCTTTAGGGGCTGCCTTGTCAATAGGCACAACCAGTACCACAAAATCCGAAGGCTCTAGTAAATCTGCTACAATCCTAAATTTAGATTCCTGCTGTGGAACCAGCTTCCCGATCATTTCTTTTAGTTCATTAATGTTTTCACCTGTGGAGGTACTTACCCAAATCATTTTGTCCGCTTCGTTGTGTTTGTCTTTTAATAATAGCTTCTCTCTACTCACAAGATCCATTTTATTTAAAATTACTATATAAGGAATACTCTTCTCCTTAAACCTTTCAATAAGATCCGTATCCTCTCTCATCATACCAATTGTGCCATCAACAACCAAAATAGCCAAATCTGTTTTATTTAAAACCTGATAACTTTTTTGTACTCTAAGTCGCCCAAGCTCGCCCTCATCATCAAGTCCTGGTGTATCAATAAGCATAACTGGCCCAAGCGGCAGGAGTTCCATTGCCTTATAAACAGGGTCAGTCGTTGTACCTTTAACTTCTGAAACGATGGCAAGATTTTGTGCTGTAATAGCATTAATAACACTGGATTTTCCGGCATTTCTCTTGCCAAATAGTCCAATATGAAGACGATCTGCCGAAGGTGTATTATTTAATTCCATGATAAACGTCCTCCCTATTACTAGAATCTAAAATCCCGATTCCCCTCTTCAATTTCTTTTAAATTCTTATAGACGATTTCTCTTACTTTTTCCTTTGGAACATTCGGAACTTCTCTTTCAATAAGTTTTTCACCAATTGCTTTTGTCTCCTCTGATGCATAATCCAATAAGTATTCTTTTAAAGTCATCAGCGCATTAGGGTCGCAGCAATTTTGGATCTGACCACTCTTTAAGAGGCTCATAAAACGATCTCCCGTTCTTCCTTCTCTATAGCAAGCTGTACAAAAACTCGGGATATAGCCTGATTCCATAAGCCATGATACGATCTGATCAAGGGTTCTAGTATCTGAGATATCAAACTGTTCAGATCGTGCATCTTCTGGTTCTTCTTCAACGTACCCGCCTACACTTGTTTTGGAACCTCCGCTTATTTGTGAGACACCAAGCTTAAGTACCTTCTCACGACAGACTTGACTTTCACGAGTAGAAACGATCATCCCCGTATAAGGTACTGCAATCCGAATACAAGCAACAATCTTTGCGAAAATCTCATCATCAATACCATTATCAAACGCATCTGGATCTATATCATCTGCTCTGCGGATACGTGGTACACTTATGGTATGTGGCCCTACGCCAAAAGCAGCTTCTAAATGCTCTGCGTGCATCAAAAGTCCTGCAAATTCATAGTCATAACCTTCAAGTCCAAATAATACACCAAGCCCTACATCATCAAGACCGCCTTCCATGGCTCTGTCCATAGCTTCCGTATGATAGGCATAATGATGTTTAGGACCTGTTGGATGAAGTTTCTCATAGCTCGTTTTATTATAAGTTTCTTGGAATAAAATATAGGTTCCAATCTCTGCCTCTCTTAGTTTTCTATAGTTATCTACCGTTGTGGCAGCTATATTCACATTTACGCGGCGGATTGCGCCATTTTTATGTTTGATGCTATAGATGGTCTTAATACTTTCTAAAACATATTCAATAGGACTATTAAGAGGGTCTTCCCCCGTTTCTATTACCAGACGTTTATGTCCCATATCCTGAAGCGCTATAACTTCTCTTCTGATTTCTTCTTGAGTTAACTTTTTGCGGGCAATATGCTTATTCTCATAATGATAAGGACAGTAAACACATCCATTTACACAGTAGTTGGATAAGTATAATGGTGCAAATAAAACAATACGATTACCATAGAAGTCTTTCTTAATTTGTTCCGCTAGCTTAAAGATCTCCTGATTTTTCTCTTCATCGCTGCAGGCAAGTAAAACAGATGCTTCCCTATGGCTTAGCCCCTGTCTTAACTTTGCTTTTTCAAGTATTTGATTGATAAGTTTTATATTGTTTTTATTTTCTTTTGCATAGGACAATGTTGCTAAAATCTCTTCATGACTAATAAATTCTTCAGCTTTTAATGATTTCACATTATACATGATGTTCTCCTTTTGCCTATCCAGATCAGATATGATTACGTCAAAGACGCTCATCCTTTCCTGTTGGCTTATTTTTTTGTGACTTACTTTAGGATCTTCACAGTCGACTGCACTTTTATACATCGTCTCCTGTACAGATTTAAAGTGTTTATCGCTTTATACTTCTTCATCTAAATTTAAAGCAGGAACTTTCGAATAAATCGTTTTGGTGTTGATACCAGGCAGCATCCCAAGTTTTCCTGATAGTGCACTAATCACATCAGCTGGTGCATCAATCACCACGCTGATTACTGATATTCCGCGCTTCTTATAAGGCACCCCCATTCGCCCTATGATGTATTCGCCATATTGATGCAGTAATGCATTCATTTTTTCTGTGGATTCTGTTTTTTCTACTACAATACCAATTAGAGCAACTCTAGTATCCATAGCGCTTTCCTTCCGTTATTAATAGGTAATAAAAAAATGCACCTCAAAAGGCGCAGAAATAGAGTATGTTTTCTGTTCATGTGCCTTCCCCCTCAGAAATTCTTTAGGTGTCAGTTAATTCCGTAAAAGATTTGCTGTAAGAAAGATTTTCACTATCTCAACAACTTATCTTATTGATAATAATTATAGTACAAAATGCTTAAGACTACAATGTTAAAAACATACCAATGTTAAAAATATGTAGTATAATTTAAGGTAGATATATAGTCTTTGCAGTTAACTATAAAAAGATCTACAAGGAGGAATACAACTATGAAAAGAATATTATGTTATGGAGATTCTAATACCTGGGGTACAGACCCGAGTTCCTGTGAACGGTTTGATGAAAATACCAGATGGACTGGTGTTCTCCAAAACCTCTTAGGGAGTGCGTATAAAGTTATAGAAGAGGGATGTAGTGGACGTACTACGGTATGGGAGGATCCTATCGAACTTGACAAAAATGGCTATGCCTATCTTAAACCGTGCCTTGAGTCTCAGCGCCCCTTAGACCTTATTATCATTATGCTAGGAACCAATGACCTTAAACCAAGATTTTCAGTAGGCGCAGCCGATATTGCATCATCAGCAGGCCAGCTTGTAAAAACTGCCAAAAGCTATTTTTATACCAAAGGTCTTCATATACCTGAAGTATTACTTGTCTCACCTATACTAGTAGCTGAAAATATAGAGGAAACACCATTTAACGAAATGTTTGGAGGCCAATCTGCCGTAACAAGGTCTAAAAATTTTTCGAGAGCCTACAAAGAAGTCGCCAAAACCCTCCAGTGCAATTTCTTAGATGCCGCACAATATGCAGATCCGTCTCCTATTGATGCTATCCATATGGAAGCTGAGACTCATAAAAAGTTAGGCTATGCTATAGCTCAAAAGGTGGTAGAAATCATTGGTAAGTAAGATGTTTTATTCTTCTTATTTTTATTATCCTTTATTAAAGTCTTTTACAGCCTCGATCATCGCAACAACATTCTCAACTGGTGTTTTTGCAACAATATTATGTATGGTATTAAAGACAAATCCACCATCTTTAGAGAAGATTTTGCAGATCTCAAGCACCTCTTTTCTGACTTCTTCCGGCGTACCAAACGGCAGAGTCCTTTGGGTATTGACACCTGCTCCCCAGAAGGCAACGTGCTTACCAAACTGACTTTTTAGCATTCTTGGCTCCATATCTTTAGCTGTCCACTGCACAGGGTTAATCACATCAAAGCCTGCATCGATAAGCTCTGGGATCAGCGGTACAATTGAACCACAAGTATGTTTGAAGGTCTTCCAAGGGGTATTTTGATGAATCCATCCATTGATACGTTTATAATAAGGTGCATAGAGATCTCTGAAGGTATCTACAGAGCAAAACGGACCATTCTGCGTACCAAAGTCATTGCCGCATATATAAGCTATATCAATAGCATCTCCCGCGGCCTGATAGATTTTTTCTAGATTTCTTAATGCAATCTCTACTTGTTTGTCAAATATTTCATGCAGATAGTCCTGACGTATAGCAGTAGACATATACCATTCCTGAATATCCCGAATCCCTTTGGGGTCCTTTAGCATAGGACCTGGTACACAGGCAATATCTCCAATAGCTGTGCCCCCAAGATTAGCGCCTACATAATAATTAGATCCTCTAAATATTTCTGCCATCCTTTTATAATAAGCAAGGTCATCATTAGATAAGTCTCCAAACTCCTCCAGATTGTCTTCTACATTGAGATTGTCGTCATCAAAGTCTTTTTGTCTAATGATTGCGTCAAAAAAGAAACTTGATCTTGGCATCTTGGCAGCAGGTGGAAAACTTTTATCTCCTTCTGCATAAATATAAATGTCGTTTTCATCTTCTGTAGTAACAAACTTCTCTGCTACAAGCACCTTCTGTCCCCACGGTGTCATCCATTCTCTAAAGTTTTCATTTTTAAAACCATACATCGTATACTGGCCCCATAGCGCTGTTGTATCAATGCCTATAGCTTCTCTTAAGTCATCATCTACAACCCCCAACATTTGGTAAGGTTCAAAAACTGTAATGATCTTTTTTTCCAGTCCATAATGCGCTCTTAATTGTTCAAGCACACTAACATGAATACCTGTTGTAGGAAAAGATCCTATATCAAAAGGAACTGGTCCCGCTTTATGATCAAGTGCTAGCTGAACTTTAGTTTTAGAATTCATAAGCATTCTCCTCTTTTTATTTATTTTTGATTAGTTAATTACATAACTCTCGATTCATTGAAGCTCAATAGTCCTATGTTTATATATGACAAAGTCTCCTCCTAAGCGAGCTAAGACTATTCAAATATCTAGCAAGTGGTTTCTGTATTCGGAAGTTGCCTATGGAGTGTATCGTTAAGAAAATCTTAGCAGTTTTTTAAAATGGTTTTTAGGGAGACTGTTTGAGCGAAGCGAGTTTCGACCGTTCATTTTAAAAAACTGGTTAGATTTTTAGATACACGCAACTCAGCAACTGGAGAATACTGAAATCATCTTGCGAACCTATTCGATAATCTAAATCCCCTGAGTTTCGCAATCGCCTATTTATTTTTGATCTCATATACAAATCTTTTATCAATCTATATAGGCTACTATTTACTTTAATTATTCCAATCGGTAGCGGCCCTTTAAACAAGAAAGTGTGCAAAAAACGCACACGCTTGTGAAACAGGAAAGTTTGGTCCCTTGCAAGCAAGACGCACTTTCCTATTTCATAAAAAATGGCCTAGAAACACAAGTTTTCCTAGACCATTTTGCATTTGTTTAAATTAAGCTCCGACTGACTTTAATTTGTCGTCTAAGAACTTTTTAGCTCTTGGGATATCTTCTTCGTCTAAGTGTTCAATGATAATTGGAATATTAGGATGATTTTCTGATAATTTTTTGAGATATAAATCATAGTTAAGTACACCAAGCCCCGCTGCTGGCAGTTCTACTGCACCTGCACCTCTGAAGCTGTTATGCTCCGCAGCGTCAATGCTTGCATGTTTTTCTCCAGTATCAACCGCACGTTTACAGTCTTTTGCATGCGCCACTTTGATTTTATCATCTAATACATTAAAGATTTTTTCGATTTCTGCATCTACATGATCAATATTTGCATCACCAAAATAGTTTGTAGGATCAAGAAGGAGTCCAAGTCCTGGATGGTTCACATCACGGAATAAGCGTGCCACCTGATCAACAGAACCAATAATGTTGTTGACATAGTTTTCAACTAAAAATACGGCATTATTTTCGTAAGCATATTGTGCCAGCTCCTGTGCAACTTCCTTAAATTCTTGATAAGCTTCCTCTGTAGAGTTTTTCGGATCATAGAGCCAGTCACTGTCTACGTTATAAGTACCTGTTTCGCTTACTACATAAGGTGTGCCGAACTCTCTGGCAAATTTTAAAATTTCTTTAACATGCGCTACATTTTTTGCTCTTATCGCTGGGTCTGGATGTACTAAGTTTGTATAAGCCGAAATACTTACTATAGGAATATTGGCATCTCTAAATGCATCTCTTACCTTATTTGCTTTTTCTTTTGTAATATTGCCTTGTGATAAGTCAATATCTTTAAAGTCCAGGTCAAGCTGTACACAACTCATCCCGTCTTTTTTTGCTTTTTCAATCACCTCCGTGAGTGTGTATGGATAATACCCTGTAAAAATACCTACTGAAATCATTTAAATGCCCCCTTTAATAGAATAATGTATACTGATGAATATGTTTTATATCGTAATATCAATTTCTGAGAATTTTACAGTTCTTTCTTCTTTGATGGATAAGTAACATGCATCGATCGCTGCCATCGTATGAAGGTTATCTTCTCCGCCGATCTCTGGCTCCGTATTTGTTTCTACTGCTCGCAGAAGCTGTGCCATCGTGCCTCTAAAAGCATCTGGGAACCATACCGTATCCCACTCTGGACGAATCCACTGGTTAGGGAACTGTTTGCAGGTAAATTCCATCTTGCTTGGTGTTCTCTCATCATAACACCAACCGATATACCCCTGTGCCATACCGTCTAAGCCTTCTACACGCCACTTAATATAAATATCTTTCTCTACGCCTTCTCCCTGCCATGCCCATACATCATCCAGACTTGTGGCCATCACTTCATCTGAATACTGGAAGGTATATTGGCTGATGCCGTCAATATGGTTAAATTTCGTTCTCGGGTCATGTCTGGTTACTGCTGTGATTTTTTCTGGATCTCCAAATAAATATCTAAATGTATCAACATGATGGATACCCATATTTAAAATCTCAATACGGTCATACCTTTCAAGAAACGTCTGCCAGTGCGGAATCGCTCTCATATCAATCGTTGCCAGTACTGGTTTACCGAGATATCCCTTATCTAAAACAGCTTTTAAAGCTCTTATGGACTGGTCATAACGCATATTGGAGTTAACCCCTATTTTAATACCTGCTTCCTTACATAGCTTAACAATCTCTTTAGCTTCTTCTATATTCATAGCTAATGGTTTCTGGCATAAGATCCCTTTTATGTACGGTTTGGTTACAGCATAGCGCACTACTTCAAGCTGCTTATCCGGAGGAATGGCAATGTCAAGAATCTCAACATTTTTATCATCAATGAGTTCTTGCCAGCTCGAATACACATTTGGAATGTTATACTCTTTAGCCACAGCATTACTTTCCTCAAGACTGAGTGATGTAATGGCATAAGAATTAAAGCCAACATCTGCATAAGCCCTCAAGTGACAATTTCTTACAATCGCACCTGCTCCAATAACGCCAATTCTAAAATCCATACGTTTTGGAAGCTCTGGATCAATACGGTAATCAATATTCATTACTTCTTCCATAGTCCACCTTCTCCTTTTTCATATTATATATAGTGATTGATACAACACTATCTCTTATACTGCTGAAGCTTCCGGCTCTAAACTCGCCTTTTCGGCCTTTATATCTACTGGTATTTTTTGATCTATCCAAACTTTTCCTATAATAGCAATCCATCCAAAAAATAGCCCGAGCGCGCAGTAGAATAACTCATAAATAGCAGCCGATGCATACGTTGCATTCGGTACGTAGTTCATAATGCCGAAGAATGCACCACAGCCGATGAAAATAGCTGGTATATAATCTAATATTTTAATTCTCTCAAAACACATAACAGGAATAACCGGTATAAAAATGGCAACTGGTACACACCAGAAAGCACCTAAGAACGATAAAACTCCGGCCAGTTCAAATATAATAACACCTGTTGTAATTCCCACTGCATAAGCTATAAAACCTTTTAGTCCACCCTTTGGTGTACATCCCCCCAGAAAATAAACTGCCCACGCTTGGAAAGCTATCCATGCGCCTGCATGACCAATCGGCATTTTAGTGCCTACAAATTGATCAATAATTTGAATGATAAGTGCCAGCGCTGCGATCCATGTTGCCCAAACTAAGAGATTCTTATTTTTTGCTTTCATAACCCCATTCCCTTCTTTTTTTAGTGATTAGTAAATCGAATTATATTGTTTCATGAAACGTTTCAAATAACTTCATTTTTATACTATCACTAATTTTCGGAAATTTCAAGCTTAGATTTGTATAAAATTATACAAAAAATTGTTGTATTTTTCTATTTTTCCATCAATTTATAAATACGCTGTTCTATATGCTCAAGCGTACTGCTGTTACTTTGTACGCCTCTCAATGCTTTGCCTATTTCTTGTCCAATGATTTCATCATACAGTTTAATATTGATACCCAAAGTCTTGGTGGTGCTAAGCAGTTCTCGCTTTTTACTCTTTGCATAGCTCTTAAGAATATTGCGCTTCCAAGGATATAGCCCATCTAATTCTTGATCTGCGTAAAAAGACTTACGGCTTGAAATCCCTGATAAAACAGCAAAAGGACTGGCAATACTTCTTCCGCATGCCCACATCATATATTCTATCGCTGCCTGCTGCATCGTACTGCTTGGGTTAATTCCGAGGCTCCATCCTCCGAGTACTGGGCACTGTCCTGGTAGGATGCAGCTACCTACATTTCCGGCAACTTTAGACTCCATCGAATCGTTAATGCCAAAAGCGTAAGAATCATACAAAACTGCCATAGCTGTACTGCCGCATTTAAAATCTGAAGCAATACTGCTCCACGTCTCATAGGAGCTTTCAGTATTAGTATATTGATAACTTTTTTTGTAACTATCTAGCGCAATATGCGCATAATCACTGTTAATTGTTATTCTGTTATCTGTAATAATAGCTCCCCCATAGGCCCATAAACGATTAAGAAATTCAATACTATTATATAAATTGCCTTTATTAATAAGCGCGGTTCCATACTGCAGTGGTGAGTTTAGATTGTATTTTCTTGTAAAAAATTCCGCAATTAAATTAAACTCATCCCATGTTTTAGGAAGAATCAGCTCTTTGCCATATTTTCTTTGAAACTGAATTTTTAAAGTCATATCTTCAAATAAATCTTTTTGATAAAAGAGCATCTGTGTACCCGTCATAAAAGGCAGCCCATACAGTTCTCCATGATAAACCCCATGATTTTCAAGAGCCCTGTCTATAATATCTTCAAAATAACTTTCTCTTTTCTTCTGCAAATCGGTGATTGGCTTTAACCCAGACATTTTAACTAAGTCTTCAAGCCATACTAAATCATACATAAAAATATCAATGCCAGTATCTTGTTGATGAATACATGCTACGATATATTCCCAAAGCTCATGGTATTCAAATGCAATAAAATTCACTTTGATGCCATGCTCTTTTTCATACACCTTTGTAAGCATCGGCAGCACCTTAGCTACTCTTGCATCTAAGATGGCAACATTGATTGTATCTCTCTGGCCTGACCTAATGTCTTTTCCAGTATAGAATGGTGTATTGGCCACTTTAAATACTGCATCCAGCGTTTTAATCTGTGTATATTGTAATCCTCCAGTCTGAGCCGCTTCTACAATTTGTTTAGCAGCCGTTGTACCCATCTCATAATAAGAAACATTAATGACCCCATCAAGGGTGTTATCGTCCTCTATCCAGTTCTCTGCCTTAATGCAGATTAGAAGCGGAGAAGCGCTCGCTTTTTCTTTTAAAATCTCAATGGCCTTTTTAGCTCCCTGAAGCATCATATAGCTGCTGAGAATAAGGACTGTAATATCTGGATGTTCATACAGCAGTTCATACGCTGCCTTAAAGCCACTCTCACTGCTGTAATCTCCGACAACTTTATAGAGGAGCTCCTGACGGCTGGTATCCTTAAGTGCTTCTAGCTCCTGCTCAAACATAATACCATTTTCTAAAATCAATCCAACTTTTGTGTGCTGATGATCCTTACACCATAAGAGGCATTTCAAAAAAGCTTCAGTATAATTGATAGTGATAACATTCATATTGTTTTTCATACTGATCTTCTTGTCCATAAAAACAACTGGAATATTATTGTCACTCAGCTGATGCAGCCAGTCTTTATTTTGAACTGCAGTGCTTACAATCACACCATCCACTCGCTGCTGAACAAAATGCTCTATATGTTTTTTTTCTAAAATTGCATTATTATCTGTGGTTTTAATTAAAATACTATAACCGCTCGCTCTAAGCTTCTTTTCAATGGCAGCAATCATCACCTGAATGCGGGGTTCCTCCACATTACTTACGATAATACCGATAATATTGGTCTGGGTATTTTTTAAACTTCTGGCATTTGCATCCGGCCTGAACCCCAAATTTTTGATCGCCTCTTCGACTTTATCGATTAGCTCTTGGTTATTAGTCTTACCATTGATTACATTAGAAACACTCCCAACCGAAACACCCGCAACTGTTGCCACATCTTTTATTGTAGCCATGATCTCACTAATCCCTTCTCTTTCAATCCTGTCACTCTATATATCAATTTATTATAAAAACTCTCCGTTTTTCTCTAGTATAGATTTCACATTTTAAAGTTTAACTTATTCACGATGTTATTTAATGTGAAATCATTCTGAGAAACAACTTTTAGTAGATGAATAACTTAAGTTTATATGTTGTTTCTCTATAAAAATGAGAAACTCCCGCATTCAATTTACGTATTTTCTATATAATACAATAAATTTCTACAATTAGCAAACACACCGTTATTTTGAAATTTTACACCATACAGTTGACCTTTATTTCATTAAAAAATAGCTATGATAACTTTTCATTATCATAGCTACTTTTCACTCTCTATCTTTGATTGCCCTAATACTTCTAAAGAATTAGCTCTTTTATAAACTCAAAACTACTTAATTTTTTCGAAAGTATCTTTCAGACTATAGTAAGAAGGCTTTAAACGCTCATGAAAAGTGGGTTCATCCCATGGCTCCCAAGAATAAAAGCTCATTTCTATTTTATCTACGGGTTCATTTTGTCTTATAATTGCTGCGCCAAAATAAAATCCTTTTGTTTGCTCTGCTTCTATCCCCTTGTTTTTATATAAGTCTCCTATAATTGATTTTTTACTAGGATCCATAACATTTAGCAGCTGCCATGGTATTCTTATTTCTACTTTCCCCTCTTTTACATAATAGTCTGAAAGGGAGTTGTAGTTTTCCTTTTTAGGATGTGCATTACCATAAGTTAATAAGCCTGTTTCATACTTAGAAAAAGGGACTATTGTTCCATCTTGAGGCAATACAAATCCCCTAGAAAGACAGAGGTACTGCGGTATAAATATACCGCTTCCCTTGTTGCCAAAAGGTATATCCGGGATTTCTAACTCAAACTGTTTAGGATACATGTAGTGGAAAGAGTCATAATAAGCATCCACCTGAATGCGAGAGTTTTCCATACCATCAATCATTAGTATAAAATCTACCGCTCTTGTAAATTTCAGATTATTAAGCTTATCCACCTCATTACCTTGCCCCCCTATGGTATCAATAGGAATGACAATCTTATCTTTATCAAAATCGAAATCTTTTGTGTCTGCCATTAAATACATATACTTCTCATCAGATTTAGCAAATAGCTTGATGCCATCATCTTCGTAAACAGGTTTCTCATTTTGCCACTCATCTATATCCCCATCAACATAACAAATACTTTCTTCCGCCCCTGGTTCAAAGGCCAGAAGCCCAAATTGCTGTTCATTCGTTTGAGGATTTGACCAATAAGGTCTTGAATCAGGCAGGTCAAGGTCCATGGTATTCCACGTTCTTTTAAACCATTCATCTTGCCATGCAAAAACTAAACCACCGCAGTAACCCTCATCATAAATATCCTGTAACAGTTTCCCAACAATTCGTCCCTGTTCAGCTTCATCAAGCTTTCCTTGGTTATAGCCCATATGGATATTGATGTGTGCCATACCTCTTGAAGCTGGTACACCAAACTCAGCAACCATAACGGGGATGGTGTGCTGACGCATTAAATCTCTAAGATATGCTTTATAAGTATTTACTTTCCCTGAATCATCTTTAAAGCTTACATACTCTCTTTGATAATTCATAAAATCAGGGTAATATGGATAAATATGATATGATGCAAATACGCCTGTTTTTAGACTTTTATGGGGTTTTATATGCTCTATATTTACTTCTGCACGGTCTTCATTCTCTAAAGGCTCATTGGGATGTTTAAGCATATCCGTCGTTGGCCAGTTAGCGTAACTTAAAGGCCTTACCATATTATACTTTTTAGCTTCATAGGCGAGTACTTTGTCGCCGACTTCACACAAGAAGACTTCAAAAGGAGATGCTCCCTCAGTAAATAAATATTCACCCTCATAACTTTTTTTATCTGCATGATTATTATTAGTGTTTTCTACAAATTCAGGATCCCATTCAATACCTAAGATCCATCCGATTACATATTGAGAAATATCGCTATTATATGTCCCGCTTGCAAATCCCTTTCTCTCTGGAAGGATGGCATTCCCATGTATAATATCTGCTAGATCTGATGCGTCTTTAATAAACTCATTTTTTATTTTTTCATGATCTGCATAAGCATCCTTCAATGTCTCTATATCCTCTTCTTTTACCCAGACCCCTTGTATTAAATACAAAGGCTTCTTAGCAGTTTTATTATAAAGATATAGTGCATCATAGAAATCAGGCTTAAGTGTTGTATAGACTCTAATCACTTCCGCATTCATCTCACTAATATATTTGAACCAGCGCAGGTATTCGTCTTTTGTAATAGCAAGTTCTCCAGGAAAAGCGCCTGGCTTTGCAGCTCCAATATTGACACCCTTTAAAAATTTCTTTTCCCACGTACCATTTGTATGAATATAAAAGTCTTTCCCTTGTGTTTTTGCTATATAGGAGAGTCCCTCTGTTTCCAACTTACTATCCTGATTTTCCCTAGTCTTTACATCACTGATAATTTTATTCATCATTGGAACATAGCAGTTCCAATAAAAGTAGTCAGGCGCTCCTTTATTAAGAGAAGTTGTCATTTTTTTAACCTTATCAAATCCATAATACTTCCAAATGCTATGTACCTCTTGTAAATCTGCATAATCTCCCGCAAAATAGTAGGAAGTATATTCAGTATTTATTTTACGAATGACTGCTGGAAAAGTAAGCGGAAGCTGGAGTTTCTCCATAATCTCTTTGCCTTCTTCTGTTAAATCCAGAGCATAGTTGGCTAGCGTTTCACTGTCTTCATTACGATTTGCAAACTCAAACCAGTAGTGATAAGGAATAGCTTCTTTTATATCAAACTCCAAAGTATACGGATCCTCAAATTTTATTGTTAAACCCGTTTTCCCAACATGGGTCTTTCCTTCTAGTATAGCTATTTCATCCGAGTCGGAGACCAGTACATAGCCATCACCCTTAAAATGCCACTGTTTTTGGTACTGTTTTTCATAGTTATCTACTACCCAAACTGGCACTTCAATGTCGCGGGACAGTTCTTTAAAATACCTGCCTTTCCATCCCATCCATTCGGTACCAAAAAGCAAACTTAGCTCTTTTCGGTTTTCGGCATTAGTAGGTGCGGAAGCGATATTAAATTCTCCTATCAGGGTATTCGCCTGACCGATATTCTTTTTGATGGCAAGGAGTTCCTTACTTGTAAGACCTCCATAAATGAGATCCGAACGAACACCTTTTACATTAGGCATCAAATAATCATCCGTATAAACCCCATAGGTATCTGTTAAGTATATAAGATCTGGATTTTCTTTGCCTTCTGGTATTTCTCGTATATCGTAAACATCTTTACTCACTGGAAAAAAACCAAAATAATCTTTGTCATACTGAAAATAGCTTTCTGTCTTTGAATAAATCACCTTATTATGATTCAACACCCACATAAGACCTTTGTGCTCACGATAGTCTGGAATAGGTACAGTCTTGTCAACAATCCATACATTGAGTGAAGTAGTGGGTAAATCATGCCACCTTGAGATGGGGCTCAGTAATACAAGTCCCAATGTTGCGGTAAAGATTGTAATTAAAGAATAAATACATATCATCATTACTTTTCTTTTCATGCTATCACCCCTCTACTACGGTATCGGAAGATGTAAAGCCTTTCCGCTTGGCTTTGTCCCATCCCTCTATTTTTGTCAACATTCTTAAAGTTGCCTTCACGCGCCAAAAGCTAAAGAGCTGTCTTGGCCCGAAGTTTTCAAGTATAGAATAAAAGATGAGTATCCCAATATCTTTTAGCCTAAAATATTTCATATCCTTTTCAGCAATGAGCAGCGAGAAGAGTGAGATTAATACACCCATTAAAACTGTTGATATAAAAAGTAATAAAGCAATTTCTACATTCAAAAGACCTAACATTAATGCAATAATGACCATGCAATAACCCTGTGTCTCTATCAATGGGCCTACCATTTCAAAAATAAAGAAATAGGGCATCGCAATACATCCTGTTCTGCCATAGGCTGGATTAAAGATCATTTTTTTGTGAAAGGTCAGTATATCCACAAGTCCTCTATGCCAACGGTAGCGTTGTTTTTTTAGACTTTTTAAATCTTCTGGTACCTCTGTCCAGCAATTGGCATTGTATGCATAATCAATTTTGTAACGGAGACCTTTTTCACGCATCATTCTGCCAATGCGAACCACCAGTTCCATATCCTCACCCACTGTATCTTTTTCATACTGACCGCTGCTAGTAAGGTAGCCCCCTACACTGATAACACGCTCTTTTCTAAAAAGTCCAAAAGCTCCTGATATAATGAGTAAGCTATTTGAATATGCCCACCCCAATCTGCCTGACATAAATGCACGCATATACTCAATAGTCTGAAATCTCGCCAGTTTATTTTTGGGAACACGGGTATCAGTAATAGTTCCTTGATCAATAATACAACCATTCGCTGGAAAAATATTACCCCCAAGTGCAGGTGTTTCAACTCCTGCATCAAGTTCCATCGAAGCCAGTTTGAGAAGTGCATCTGCCTCTAAAAGAGAATCTGCATCTATACCACAGAAATATTCTCTGCTTGAGATATTGATACCTGCGTTTAAAGAATCTGCTTTCCCGCCATTTTTTTTATCTACTACAATCAGTTTAGGCATAGATGGATTGAGATAAACGGCTTGAATAGGCCTTGTCTTAAGCTTATATTCAAACGTATAATCTACTCTTTTTAAGTCAAAGTGCTTTATTAAAATCTCTAATGTTTTATCATCAGACCCGTCATTCACAATAATAAGTTCATAATCGGGATAGATTAAGTTGAGTAATGAATTAGCACTTTGAATAATAGTTTTTTCCTCATTATGGGCTGGTGCAATAATAGATATAGATGGCAGCATTCTTTTTTTAAAGAGCATCGTAATTCCCTTTAAACGCCATAATTTAGACTGCCTTCTTACATTTATAAAAGAAAGTATGAGAAGCATGCCGTAAATCAAATTAATTGCAACAGAATAAAAAACTAGATAATAATTGAAGTCTATAACATAAGTTTTAAATTGTTTTATTAAGGGTGTATCAAATAGCCGTGGAAAATATCGCAGTATATAAATAATTGGAAAAAATAATACTGTGACAAGAATCACTGAAGAAAGTACTTGAATAAGGTTTTTATTCTTTATTTCCGACTGAGGCACTTCATTTTCTTTCCACCTAGTAAGACCACATTTTTTTAGCGTCGTGTCATTTAAGTATCTACTTAACTCTATTCTTAAAGATGTATCTTTTGATAAAACTGCCTTTATTATTGCAACTAATTCATTTTCTATATCGATATTCTTATTTTTATTAAGAAAGTCTATAACATTACTTGCTTTTCCTGCCAATAGCACCTGTTCTATGATACTACCTGCAATATCTTTATCTTTAGATACTAACTTCATCATAAAGTATTCAACTTTTCTCGAAAGAATTTCAGCAAGGCATTCTTTTACTTTCCTATCCTTTTCTTCATAAAAAAATACTACAATCTTATTAATAAGCTCTGGCCTCTTCTCAAGTACCTCCAAGATCCCATTTATAGCTGTTCTGGATGTTTCTTCATTATAAAGATAAGTAACTAGTCTGCCTAAGCTTTCATCTGCATCAAATTGAGATAACGCCTTTACCGCTATCTGCCTTATTCTGACGTCTTTACTATTTAAATATTTTTCATCCATAAGCACCTTTGGATAAAGTTTAGCTACTGTTTCAGCTGCCTTATAAACAAGATTTTGCCGGCTTATTCTTCCATCAATACTAACTGGTAGCCGTTTAAAACGCCAACATTTATAATACGGGCTGACAGTCCCTTTGTATGTACAAAGCCTATTTCCGTCTTCATCAGATATTCTGCCGAAGGTACAGTTGCCACAGCATCTTACAAGTTTATCCATAGTATTATACTTTTCCCTGTTTGCTTCTATTTCATTTTCATCCATCACCTTAATTAAATAAGCTTTTAGGGTAGTTGTATAAGATTGTGCAGCAAAATCAACGATCAATTCTTTTACTTCTGCTTCATTTCGATGTATGATTTGAGGCAAATACGCATGAAACGCTTCTCCAAAATCTATAATCATCATATTAACCCTGTCCCTATACCAACGATGTGCATTCATCAACGTTGCAACAAGCACTGGAATCGACTTTTCATTTCCTATATCTGACAGCGCATTAGCCATATAGAGTTTAATAGGATAAGACTTTTGTTTGGTTATTGCTTTTTCAAGTGCTTCTCTTGCCTTGTCTGAGGCAATCAGACTTAATTCAGCAGCTGCCTCGATTCTTCTAAGTGAAAACAATGAGGATAGTCTTTTGATATTTTTTTTCTCATATTGATTGATATCTAGAGCACTTTCAATAGTTTGTTTCTGTTTTTGGTCTAAAATAATGGAGTGTTTCATTTGTCTGTAACTGTCCGTAAAACGCTTGGTCTGCCTCCGCTTCCTCTCTCCTAAAAACACATTAATAAGTCTTTTTTTCTGTTTAATAAGATCTTCCTGCCTGCCAATTTTTTTTAATCTATTGGCCAAAAGTTTAAGCACTATTATACTATCTGTATATAACAATAATACCACTATGACTAAACATACCTCAAAACTTAAACTCATTGGTACCCGCCCCCTTTAATTTTCTGTTTAATAATCCCCAACAGTTCAGAGAGCATGAACGGTTTTTTTAAATAATAGTCTACGCCAAGGCTCACTGCCCTTTTAACAGTGTCCTCGTTTTTAAGATGTGAAATAATTATAAATGGTATATTTTTAGTATGAGATTCCATGATCAACTTTTCACGTATTAGGAATGCATCCATTTTTGGAAGCATTATTTCTGTTATAACGATATCTGGTACTTCTCTTTCTGCTATCTTCAATGCGGATTCACCATCTTTTGCGGTCAGCACTTCATATTTCATATTCTTAAGAAATGTTTTAATGACATCTACATTTACATCATCTGTATCTGCTACCAACACTTTGCCTACACTTTCTTTATAGTCTCCTACATCAGAATTACTGCATACCACGTTCATCCCTCTGTTTCTAGCAAGTCTCACACGCCACATAGCAAGCTCATAGGTCATTTCAAAAGGCCGCTTAGTAAAGTTCTCATGATTTTTAACTTCCTCCAGACTTACAACGCCCAAAGATATTGTAATCTTTTCAATATATTTCTCAGAAGCCGCTACTGTATTTCTTATCTTCTCCGCATTCTGAGCTGCATCTTCCTTAGATGTATGCGGTAAATACCATGCAAAAGCTGCTCCTTGAAGTCTGAATAGCACCGTATTTTCTTGCTTAAGATCATTAATGATATATACAGTGTTCTTAAGCACTTCTTCAACTTCACTATCTCCATACGAAAATCTGATTTTCTCCATATTATCAAGATTAATAATAATAATTGCCGGATTTAGCCCTTCTTCGGTCTTATCAAGCTCTGTTATTAGATAATTTTTAAAAAACTCATAATTATATAATCCCGTTATAGGGCACCTGAGCAATCTCTCCTGTGTTTCTCTAATCCCTAGGTCAAGACGCTCGTTAGCTCGTTTGAGCTGTGCATTCTCTTCTGTAAGTGTGTAGGTCTTTTTAATGCTGGTTTCAAATATAGTTGGCATGGGAATATCAAATTCCTTTGAAAGTTTAAGTACTAAAGGTTCAATAATTATCAGCGATTCAATGCCCTTTATTGCTAAAAACTTCTCAAATATGAGATTCCAAAGCACATCTCCTGTATAGTTATAATCAGTGATATCGAGTGTCTCCTTGTTTATTGTTATCTCTAAATCCCTTATAACCCTCAAGACTTCTTTTTTACTAAAAATGGCTTGGTATCGCTGTAAGATAGAACTGCACAACCGTAAATAGCCTCCGGCTCTTGAAAGTTCTTTCTTTATAGGTGTTAAAAATGCACCACATTCTAGGTCCCTCAGTTCTCGAATATATCTGCCGATATCCGCTGTAATAATAGAACCATGCTGAGGCGCAATGATGTCAATATCCATCCCCAAGAACACTTCCATTACAGGTCTTAAAATATCATTAGACGGCATGTAGTGTTCATGAAAAACCTTCATTTTTTCAATGTAATCATCCTGTGCAAAAAGGCTCCATTCCTGTGATAGCGCACCAAAGAGGTCACTGGAAAATAATATTTTTGAAACAGTATCATAGGTTGTAATAGCTCCTGGAAAGTGGAGATAGGGTGTTTGTATAAAATTCAGTTTTCTGCCTGATTGCAGCGTAAGACTAAAATTATTTTGATCAACTATATAATAGTGAGATTTTATGCCATAATACTTTACCAGTGTCTGAGTTCTCCAGTGGGTTACAATTTTAAAGGCTCCCCCTTTTTGTTCAAATAGAGGGACACTTGAACAAAAATCTGGATCCTGATGGTGAAGAACGATGTATTTAATTTTTTCTAAAGGAATAATACTTGTAACATTTTGATACACATATTCAAAGTCTAAAACTGACCCCGGGTCAAAAAGAACCCCCTCATCCCCATCCACTAATAAATAAGGATTGCAGTGTAAACTGCCATTCTGATCATTTCCTCCTACCCAATAAATCCCCTTGTCTAGTTCAACTGTCTTTAAAGTATTCATTTAATAGTTCCTCCTCTTCCAGTTTGTATTAGCCTAACAACCTTCTTCACCTATAAGACATTTGTTCTACTGATAAGCCATGTACTTCTTTCAAATACCATTTCTTCTCAAACAGTATTCATTATCTTTAGATAATTATTATTTATTAGATTATTATATTCTTTTTTTCACGTCTACGTCAACTCAAATATCCTATTATTTTTAAAAAGATAGTTTTATGATACGAATACATGGATTTCTACAATACGAAAGGATTGAAAATAAAATCTAAAAAGCCTGACTTCGATAGAATATCGAAATCAGGCCTGGACATAGAGCTCTTTATAATTTTCAGAACTTAAAAGTTATAGCTATCTTATTAGACTTTTTAATACGTCTAATTCTTCCATACTTAATGAATATATATCACTATTATCCATACTTGTAGAAGAGTCTTCGATGAGTATCATCTTTGTATCTTTGCATGTAATCGTATTATGCCAAAGTGTAGCAGGAATATTATAGACCTTATTTGGCTCCATCGCTACAGCGTCAAACACTAAGCCATCTTCTGTTTTATTAGCAAAGATCAGCGTGCAGGAGCCTGCGAGTAGCACAAATAACTCATCCGTTAAATTGTGCCGCTCTAAGCAGTCAATTCCAGTGATATCATTTGCCGGTTTCCAGTTTTTAATACCCACTGTCCATTTTTCATTTTCAAACACACGATTCATTCCTTCACCGTTAAAGGCATATTCAGCAATTTTCATTTTAGTTCTCCTTACTTAAAAGTGATTTACAATGATTGATAATATTTTCAGCATTAAGGCCATAAGCATTAAACAAGTCTTGTGGTTTTCCTGATTTGCCAAATACATCTTCAATGCCAACTCTTGAAAACTTTACATCTGATTTACCCGCAAGTATTTCTGCTACGGCAGATCCAAGTCCACCAATAATAGAATGTTCTTCAGCAGTGACAATTACCTTACACTTTCTTGCCATCATTAAGACACATTCGCTATCAATGGGCTTAATCGTGTGCATATTTACAACAGCTGCATGAATTCCATATTCTTCAAGAACTTTAGCTGCCTGTATAGCCTCCGGGATCATGAGGCCTGCTGCAATAATACAAACATCATTTCCATCCTTTATAACATTGGCTTTTCCAGGAACAAACGGCGTATCTTCTGTAGTAATATCTTCACATATCGGGCGGGCTATACGAATATATACAGGTCCATTTATCTCACTTGCCGCTCTTACTGCTTTCTTTGTTTCAATAGGATCACAAGGAACAAAGATCGTCATACCCGGAAGAACACGCATGAGTGCAATGTCTTCTATCGATTGATGGCTTCCTCCATCTTCTCCGACGCATAGACCTGAATGGGATAAACATAGTTTAACATTGGCACCCACATAGCTGATGGCGTTACGGATCTCTTCATAGGCACGACCAGTTCCAAATAATGCGAAAGTGCTTACAAATGGAATGAAGCCTGAATGCGAAAAACCTGCTGCTGCACACATCATATTGGCTTCTGCTATTCCAAAATTGTAAAACCTTTCTGGATAAACTTCTTTAAATAGACTTGTCATGGTTGCATGTGCGAGATCTGCATCTAAAACTACAATTTTATCATTTTCTGCACCTAAGTCTCTTAACGCTTCTCCATAAGCAACTCTTAATGATTGTCCCATTATACTTCTACCCCCAATTCATCTAATGCTCTTTCATACTCTGCTTTGGTTGGTGCCTTCCCATGCCATCCGAACTGATCTGACATAAAAGATATGCCGTGCCCTTTATGGGTTTCACAACAAATGAATTTGGGTTTTCCACTAATAGGAGCCTTGATCGCATAGGTAATAGCATCAATATCATGCCCATCTACTTTATAACATTCAAAGCCAAATGCTTTATATTTTTCACTAATATCCCCAATACTCATCACTTCGTCGTTGGCTCCATCAATCTGAAGTCCGTTATGATCAAGCATTACAATAAGATTATCCAACTTATAATGAGCCGCTGACATAGCTGCTTCCCACACAAGGCCTTCTTGAACTTCACCATCACCAACAATGACGTATATTTTATGATCTTCTTTTTTATGCTTTGCAGCTAAAGCCATTCCTATAGCGACGGATATTCCTTGTCCTAGGGACCCTGTGTTTACATCTACTCCTGGTGTTTTATTCATATCAGGATGGCCTTGGAGATGGCTGTCTATTTGACGAAGATGCCAAAGATCCTCTCTTGGAAAGAATTCTAAGTCTGCTAAAATGGCATATAACGTTGGAGCAGCGTGCCCTTTACTTAATACAATACGGTCTCGCTTATCCATTTTTGAATTTTTAGCATCAATATGGGCAGTTTTATAGTATATGGCCATCAGCATTTCTACACATGACAGTGATCCTCCCGGATGGCCTGACTGACAAGTATACAACATTTTTAAAATATCTGCTCTAATCTGTTTAGCTTTTTCTTCTAGATTTATAGCGTTCATTCGAAGTATCATTCCTTTCGCTAATCTATTTAACCTTTTTCTGCGCCTGCAGTTAATCCTTCTACCAATCGTCTTTGTGCAAAGAAAAACATGACGCATACTGGAATAATAGTTATAATTCCCCCTGCTGTTAAAAGATCCCACTGCACGCCAAGCTGGCCAATCAAGTTTTTAAGTGCTACTGGTATGGTTCTATTGCCTTCGTTTGTAAACATGACAGCAAACGTATACTCGTTCCATGCCGTCATAAAAATATATACACCTGTAGCAATCAAACAAGGTACTAAAACCGGTAAAACGATTCTAGTAAATGCCTGAAATCTATTGGCACCGTCTATTAAAGCTGCTTCTTCTAAAGATTGCGGCAGATCATTCATGTAGCCATTTAGCAGCCATACAGAAAACGGGATTGTAAAAGTTGTATAAGCAAGGACAAGTGCAAGAGGGGTATATAAAATCCCTAAGCTGCGCATGATTGTATATAATGGAATTAATAACAGCACAGTAGGAAACATGTTATTCGTCAAAAATATGACCATAAGTATCTTTCTGCCTTTAAAACGATACCTTGAAAAGGCATAGGCCGCCAGCATAGAAACTAACAAGGACACAATCGTTGAAGCTCCTGCTACAACAAAACTATTTTTCATGGCTTTTAAGAAATTAAATTCTAAAAACAACTTGATGTAAGATGCAAAAGTTGCTTGTTTGGGCCAGTATGTCACAATATTTCCATAAAGTTCACTCTCTGGTTTTATTGATGTGATAAATGTCCAGTAAAATGGAAAGAGTAAAAATAGCATCAGTGCAGTTAACGGTAGATAAATGTTGAAAATCTTTTTTAGTATCATGCTTTTATTTTTACTCATGACTTATCCTCCTTAAATCTTCTTCGCAGGTACGGAACTGCTGCTAAAGAGAGTATAAGCGTCAATATGAGAGAGATTGCTGCTGCATACCCCATATTAAGGACATTGGCTTTATTGAAAATATAAATACTAAGTGTTTGCGTAGAATAGGCCGGTCCACCTTCTGTCATATTCATAATTAAATCTACTGAGTTTGCAACCCAAATAATACGCAATAATAACGTGATGAAAATAGTATTTTTAATAGATGGGACTGTAATCTTAAATAACTTCTGCACTCTCGTGGCACCATCTACATCTGCAGCTTCATACATTTCCAGAGGTACTCCCTGTAAACCTGCTAAAATCATAAGTGCAAAAAAGGGTATGCCTTGCCAGACAATAGTTGTGATAACACTTGGAAACGCCGTACTGGTCTGGGCTAAGAAAGGTATTTTTTCATCAATAATATGTAGTTTCATTAAAATATCATTTAACACCCCATAGTTACCATCATAAATCCATCTCCACATAAGACCAATGAGCACTCCTGGTGTACACCAAGGGATCAAGCTAACCGCTCGCACAACACCGCGGCCGTGAAAGCTCTGATTTAAAATAAGTGCTAATACAAATCCGAATAAGAATTGTAAACCTACTCCAAAGCCAACCCAAAGCATTGTACGACCAAAAGCATCCCAAAATAAAGCATCGTGGAAGATTTCGACAAAGTTGCCAATGCCAATAAACTTTAAGCTGTTTGGCCTCCTTAAGTCATAATTTTGAAAACTCATTAATATTGCTTTCGCTACTGGAACAAACACTACTCCTAGCATAATTAAAAACGCAGGCGCCACCAAGAAATACGGCGTTATATTGATCTTTCTGCTTCGCATAAGTCCCTCCTACTACATAGAGTTGTAAATAAAAATGCTTATCTTTTGATTTTATCTACTGGTATTTTCGCCAGTCACTCCCCCTTATTTCTATGAATGACTGGCGCATACCTGTTTTAGTATTTGGCTCTTCTATTTATAAAGTTCTTTTTGTAAAACTTCCATGGCTTCTTTTGAGCTGACATCCCCTGACAATGCCTGTGCAACCGTATTAGGCCAGATTGTGCTTACCCATTCGGTTGTAGTATCTAAGATAGGTAAAATACCTGCATAAGAAACACCTTCTATAGATGCTTTCATAAATTTATTATCTTGGAAAAATGGTAAAGCCTGAACACGCTTACTTACTGGCACATTTCCTGTTGTTTCACACCAAACTTGCTGACCCTTTCCTGCTGCCATATAAGATATGAATTCAAATGCAGCCTCTTTATTTTTACATTTTTCGAAAATAACATTTTCAGTATCGCCCATAGAGGTCCATTGTCCTTCGCCTTTTGGGAATGCGAATGCTGCTACATCATCACCAAAGGTCTCAACCATCCCTGCTGATGATCCTGTATGATGTATGGTCATAGCCGTTCTTCCCGATTTAAAGTTTGCAATAATTTCATTGAATCCGTCTGCTGGCGCTGTTGGTGGTACATAACCCTTTTTATAGAGCTGTACGAAATCTTCCATTCCCTTTATGGCCTGATCAGAAGCCATTTCTTCAAAATTACCACCTCTGCCATGAATAAAGCTTCCCCAAGGCTCTTGCCCACCTTTTGAACCTCTCATGCCAAACCCATATACATCTATTTTGCCATCACCATCTGTGTCTCTGGTCAATTTTTCACAAGCCATCAGAAAATCTTCATATGTTTTTGGCACTTCAATTCCCACTTCTTTAAACATTGATGGACGATAATAAACATATAAGACTTGAGTATTCCACGGCATTACATATGTTTTATTTGAGCCACCTGCTTTTTTCATAATCTGATAAAGGTTGGCATCGATATCATCTTTATCCGCCCACTTCTCAATATAGCCATCTAGTTCTGCCAATAGATTATTTGCCGTAAATAGAGGGGTAGCCGTAAGCTTCCAAGTAGCCATATCAGGCCCTCCGCCGCCCATTGCAGCTGTAAATAGGTTTTGACTGTAAGCCCCGCCGTCCCAAGGCTGTTCTTCAGCTTTCACTGTTATGCCTGACTGATTTATTTCATTAAATTCTTTTACAATCTCCTGCATTTTCTGAGAATAGTCCGAGTTATCTGCCCAATACCAATATGTAAGTGTTGTTTCTTTTGAAGCTCCTCCATTTGTACTTTTTGCATCTGCAGCGGCTGCATCTTTATTTGCTGAAGGTGCATTTGCTATATCTTTACCGGGTGCACTCTCTTCTTTAGTGTTACTGCCACAACCTGTTGAAAGGGTAAGACTAAGTGTTAACGCCGTTAATACTGCTAATAATTTTTTCATGTAATCCCTCCATTATTTTTATATCATCGAGCGTCTGCCTGATATGTTTTTCTACTTCATATCTTGCCTTCATTACATCTCTTGCTTTAATAGCGTTAAAAATGTTTACATGACTCTTAAGTGCTCTTTCAAAACTTCCTTTTGAGTGCACTGTTTCCGGATATGCTTTTCTAATTGATTCACAAATGATTGGAATAACCTTATGTAATACATCATTGTGGGTACACTGCGCTACTGCAGAATGAAATTCAACATCCAGCAATGTAAATTCTTCAGAATGATCCTTTGACTCGTTCATTTTATTAATGATTTCTTCCAGTATTTCAATGTCTTTTTCTTCTGCCCGGAGTGCTGCTAGAAATGCAATTTCTTGTTCTATTAATAGCCTTGCCTCCAACAGCGCTTCTAGGAGTCCTGGTTGATTAATGAAATCTAAACCAAGTGGATCTTTTGTCATACCAGTTTGGGAACTCACGAAAGTGCCCTTACCTCTTTTTATTTCAACAATATTTTCTGCCTTTAATAGATTCATTGCTTCTCTAATTGTTGAGCGGCTCATGCCAAAGGTTAGAGTTAATTCACTTTCACTCGGCAGCTTGGTACCTGGCTGCATATTCGACTTAATAATGCTCTTTTTCACCTCTGCTGCTACCATCATCGCGAGCCCCTTTGTGTCTGATTGTTTCTCATCCATTCTTTCTATCCCTCCTTTTAGAAGCATATTTTACGTTTAAACATCAGACAACTTGAGATAAATTATTGGTTAAAACTTCTTTATTGTTTGATAGGACCTAGTATGTTCAAGTCATACTATATAATATGATCTAATTTGATTTATATGACTTTTATCGCATTTATAACGTGTTTAATGAAAAAAAGTTTTTTAAACATATTGCACAGTATCTCTTATTTTTTCTCTAGTCGGACGTCGTACATTTGCAAGGATTGTAAAACTGGTTGAAATGGAAATGTTTTAAATTAAAAATCCCGCTAGGCTTATTGCCTAGCGGGAAACTTGTTATGTAGTATATACCAATTCTATATCTTGTTTCTTTCTATACCTATACTATTAAACTACTGTCTCTAAACATTCCAAACATTGTTTAAGAGATTTCCTATTTAAATTCTTTCATAGGATACTTAGCATATCTTTTTATAAACGTAGATTTTCCAGCACCTAAAAACCCTGTGGTTAGATCTAACTTTGTCATTACTTAATACTTTCCATAAGTTTTAGCGATATCAACCATCTTTTTTGCTCTGTCAAAGGAAGCATTTGCTGGATACTCGCACCCTGTTGCTAACATAAATCCACCATTTTTTTTGAAGATATCGATCTGCTCCTTACATTTTGCATCCCACTGTTCATCTGTACCAAGCACAGCCATAGCTGGTGGTACACAGCCGATTAACGCCACTTTATCACCATACTTTTCTTTGCATTCAGCAAAATCTTTGCAGTCATCTGGTGGATATAAAAAAGAAATGGCAGCAGGTTTCATAGTTTCAATTTGTGCATCGAAATATATCCTTTCTCCACAGTTATGAATCATAACAAGACAGTTTCTTTTATGGACGATATCTGCCAACTCTCTTACTAGATCCCCCTCCATTTGCCTCCACATCTCTTTAGACATAATCGTTCCAGATGCAAAGAGAGTATCAAACATTATAGCACTTACTCCTGTATCCATCAAAGCTGATGTATATTCTTTTAAAGTTTCATTAATTTCTTTTGCTGCAGTATAAACCGCTTCTGGATCATCATATAAATCCAAATACATGTCTTGTTGATTACGCAGCATAGAAAGTACTCCTAATGGTCCAAATACAAAAGCTACAACCGGAAACTCTCCCTTGGAAGCTTGTACAAGCTTTTTACAGGTCTCAATATGCATCATCATACGTTTTGAAGTTCTATAATCTACTTTTTTAATCTTAGCATAATCTTCTATCTCTTTAATTACTGTATCTGAATAATCTGGATGTGCCGCTTCATCAGCTGGATAGATTAACTTCTGCCCCCAAGCATCACATTCAATTGATAAGTCAATCAAAGTGACTATACAATCTAAATCAAATTCTTCAACTGTTTTCAAAAGTGCCTTTGCACATATGTCTGCATTATTAGCCCATTCCTTATAGTTTGCTCCAACTAACTTACGTGAAACACCACTTAAAATAGGATATACAGGTACCCGATCAGCCTCTTGATGCTGTAAAGTCTTAACAACACGTTCCATCGAATTCATAAAATACCCCTCCTGTCATTCTCTTTATTTAAATTAATTGTTATGTACTTATCGTAAACTTTTTTACCTTTTATTTATAGCAAGAAATTATGTTTGTTATAAATATCTCTTTTACTTTAAAAGAGTATTTTTAGGGTTATTAGCGTGAGAAGGAAGCTATTTTAGGTATAAAACAATGAAGTTTACTAGCTATCTTATAGCTTTAGAAAGTTTATGTAATTTATTACTAGATTTTTTACTTTTTTATTTTTCGTATAAGTTGCTTCACTATATTTGAAGTTATTATCAGTTTGAAATACAAAAAGGTGTCGCATAATTAACAAATAGCTAATTATGTGACACCTTCTTTTAAAATTAGAGCGGGTGATGGGAATCGAACCCACGTGACCAGCTTGGAAGGCTGGTGTTCTACCATTGAACTACACCCGCATAGTATAAAAAACTCCGCATTTTTGCAGAGATTATTTTTTATGTAATTTGGCAGCCACCTACTCTCCCGGCTCGTCTCCAAGCAAGTACCATCGGCCGACTAGGTCTTAACCTACGTGTTCGGTATGGGAACGGGTGTGTCCCCTAGTCGCATCGCCACCAAAAATGTTGGGAATAAATATCCTTCAGTCTTCCGACTTCGTCTTGCTGCAAATCTAACAGCTTGATTTGAATGAACGGTCGAAACTCGCATGCGCTCAAACAGTCTCCCTAAGTACCATTCAAATAAACCTGTAAGATTTGCTACGCAATACTACGTAGTCAGCCTTCAGGATACTTATTCCCTCTACATGAAAGGAATATCCAGCCCGAAAAACTTAACTTATTGGTTTTTAATAAATGATTAACCTTAGACTTAACGAAATGCCTATTCTAAATTTTAATTTTACATAGTAAACTTAAAATTTATCATTTGGACTAAAGTTTATAAAGAACATAAAATTTGCTTTTTAAGTTTTGTGTTCTTTGTATTCTCAAAAACAAATACTACGATGTATTTTTTTAATAGTGTTTTTTACTATTTTTAACCGTTTTAAGTGATTTATATCACTTGTTTTTTTAGGTCAAACCCTCGAACCGTTAGTATTGGTCACCTACATGTATTACTACACTTACAGCTCCAACCTATCAACCTCATAGTCTCTAAGGGGTCTTACTCCATTTCTGGATGGGAAGT